>CAXGRW010000109.1:0-11037 GCA_964012125.1 uncultured Rhodopirellula sp. | reverse complement strand
GAGGAGCGTTTGGTACTCAGGGTTGGGTCGATCCTGAAACACAAACCATTTACGTTTTAATGATTCAACGAGCCGATCTGCCTAACAGTGACGGTTCAGGAATTCGTAAATCGTTCCACAAAGCGGCCAGCGAAGCGTTGGGGTTATGAGCGAGACTGTGGATTCTCGTAGTGTGATCTCAGATGTTTTTCGGTTTCTTTCATGAAGTGATCCGTCCGCGAGAAAGACCGTGGAGATTCAGGCAACTGAGGCGGTGGAACATACGAGCGGTTCAGGCCCGCGTTGGTCTGTGATGGGGCGTGTTTAAAGTTGAGGGTCGTCGATCGTGCGTTTCATCAATTCGTTGGAAGGTAGTTCAGGATTAAGAGCTTTGCGTGCCGTAGCGACGCCAGCGACAGGTAGTTCCCCTGGTTTGATGAGTCCAATCTGGACCAGTACCGATGCTTGGTCCCAGTGAATACGCTCTGATTTGATTTTCCCATCTTCGAATTGAACGAACACCATTTTGACAACTTCGACGGGTTTGTTCGTTGGGGCAACTCCCGGCAGCAGCCAATCCATCTGGACTGAGTGCGTGAACTTGAAGACGAACTCGTCCACAAATCTGTCGTTTCCTATCGTGCGTGAAATGTAAACAATTTCAGTGTCTTCAGACATTTGCGGAATGGAGTAGGTTCCGTCGAAATGCTGGAGTTGTTCCCGGTTGACGCCGACGGTGATGACCGGGATATGATTGACATTTGGGTGAGCAACCATTGTGTTAACGGCTGATAATACACTCTTGCCCTTGAACTCACTGGACAAGTGCTCTTCCCATAATTGTTCCCGTTTCTGTTGTGGGGGCGATAGCTGAACGCTTGATGGTACATCGGGGGCCGTGTTTTTGTTTTCTGTGGACTTGTTCGTTTGGTTCGATGCGAGGGAGACT
Source organism: uncultured Rhodopirellula sp. (assembly GCA_964012125.1). Lineage (GTDB taxonomy): Bacteria > Planctomycetota > Planctomycetia > Pirellulales > Pirellulaceae > Rubripirellula. Next base: position 10,109 of record CAXGRW010000109.1, on the reverse strand, counting down.
GCGGAGGCTGCTGTGACTGCGCCCGTTGCTTTGAGAACGTTACGTCGAGTCAGCTTGCTTTCATGCATTAGGTTTACCGTGTGAATTTTGATTGCTTTGGTTTTGATTTTTTGGTCGCATTCTGGCTTAATCACATTCGGGTAGCGTTGCAAAGGCTGCGGTGATGTGTATTGGAGGTCCTCGCTGGCGATTTCAGATTCTTCTGTGCTTACAGGTCATGCAGTGAGGTGTCTTGGGGAGGTCTAGGATGGATAGTGATGATCCCTCGCCTCCCATCTGTTTGTATTGAGTCACCCTTGAGAGTGCCTCTTCTTGCGAGGTGCGATGGTTCGTTGTTGGCAAGTGTTTTCCTTGGTCACTCGCTGCAATCTTTGAGCGTTCGCGTGTCTCTTGGTCGGTCAGACTGTGAGCGTTCCTGTTTCTTTGGTTGAACAGTTGGCCGTTACCAGATGAGCATGAAAACAGCCCGCATCATGAGTGATGCGGGCCGTTGGGTGATGTTTGCTTTCCAGTCTTGTGAATCCTACAGTGAAGCTTAGTTGTACGTTTCGGTGCCCGGCGTGTACCAACCGTTTTGAACGTTGTTGTTCTCGTTGGATTCAAATATCACGCTGGTCGAGTCAACTTCATAGATGATCTCGTAGGAATCCCACGGGCTATTCTGAGTCTGGCCGGTCTGGAAATTGCCGTAGTACATCACAAGTTCTTTTTCTTCGCCTGGATCAAGAGAAGGAATCACTTTGTTCCAAGAGTTTATTGCGTCCTCTGGTAAGTGAGGTAGCGTCAGAGTCAGCATGGCTGCGCTGATGTTTTTATTGTAGCGACTGGTTCCATTGTTGCGGACCGTTACGTACGAAGTTGTGATTCCACGTGTCGGGTCCTGGTTGCTGCGATTCACCACAAGAGTCTCGACGATTTCGAGATCAATATTGCCAAGGAAGCCTTGGGGAACTTCCTCGATCGTGACCGGTCTTTGGATTTCGGCTGAATCTTCTTCGGCGTTACGTTGCTGTTGTTCAGCAGCAGTTTCGTCGCGGTCTCGAAGGTCAAAGTGGTCTGGATCAAATAGGAATGTTTTGTTGTCATCTTCGCGTCGTGGGCAGGTTGCGGGATCAATACGCAGCAGGTCAGTCGATATGTCACCAAGGTCAAAACGCCATAGGTTCCCATTGACGCTCGTGCGATCGCTAACACTAACGTTGGTGAACAGGGCAATTCGTACCCACTGTTGAAAGCTGCCACGGGCCTCGATTGAAATGTCTCGTGGTAGGTTGGGATTGAGGAAGGGCAGCGTTTTTGTGACTCTGAAAAATCCATTTGCATCGGTAAGGTGCACGCTGGCCGGGCTTGCCCAATACGCACCCCAGAAGTTTTGGAAATATGGTGGTGTTCCGCCAAGGCCCACCCCAGACACGCTTGTCAGTCGGCTCCGCACACGGATTTCCTGAAACGGGAATGGGCAATTGTTAATGTCCACAATACGACCACTCACCTGCCAGTAGGCCGCTTGGGCGTTTACTTGTTTCGAGAGCAACGTTGAGAGTGTCAGGCAGGGGATCAGGTAGGCAGCAAGTGTCAGGCATGCCTTGCGATAATGCTTTGGGTTGGATTGATCGCTGAAAGTTTGGGATTTGAACATGATGTGTTTCCTGATCCTGGGAGAAGAGACGTGATACATCTCATACAACGAGAGTCAGCCTGGCTCCCTCACAAAAAAGATTGGAATTTGTCACAGGGAAGCGATTCAATCGTTTTTTGCATTGATTTTCAAGGTTTTGAACCAAGTCTGACGCATGCCGGGTTGTGACAACGGTGCTGAGTTGTCGTCTTGGTTTGCCCGGGTGGGAGTCGCTGAGAGGTCACTGCGTCAAGATGCGGCGTGATCCGCTAAACTTCTACAGTCTTTTGATCCAAGTCCCGTTAACGAGCCTCGTTGAGAAGTACAAAACCCATGCCTGACGACCAATCACTGCAATCGCTTCTTGAGCAAGCGGTTGCTGGTGACAGTGATGCACTCACTGCTGTCCTGTTCATGAACCGCGATCGCTTGGAGCGTTTGATGTCCTTCCAGATACCAGTGTCGCTACGACGTCGATTGGATTCCGAAGATCTTGTTCAGGAAGCATGTTGTCGCGTCACGAGGCACATTGGGGGATTCAATCCAGAGGATCATCAATACTTCTTTGCCTGGCTCGCCACCATCGCGCAGAACGTGCTGAGAGATGCAATGCGGCGTCATCTGGGGCCAGCCGGAAGTGGAGGAAAGATTGCATTGGCCAATGGGGGGGATTCTTCAGCGATGTTGCTTTCTGAGATGGTGGGTGATGAGCAAGGCAGCCCGAGTTCTCAGGTAGCAGCAGGGGAGAGGATTGACCATGTCCGGGCCGCGATCGAGATGTTGCCCGAAAAATATCGTGAGGTTCTGTCACTGATCTACGTTAAGAACATGAGCGCGGTCGCTGTGTCCGAACAATTGAACCTCACTGAGAGTGCCGTGTACATGCGAGTGGCTCGTGGAAAGGAAATGCTGCGGTCACAGCTTGGCTCTCAATCAAACTTCTTCGCATGAACTGAAGTTGCTGTCACTGGATACACTATCGAGGGAAACGAACGATGGAAAATGATGGTGCAGCCAAACGCGAGAAAGCGAGGCAGCTTCTTCTTGAGCACTTCCTGGCTGGCAAGCACAAAGAATCAGGTTTTCGCGATGCTGTGATAGCAGAAAACCAGGAATTGATGCCTGAGCTAGAGGAAGAGTTTCTGAAGCTGGAGAAAATCAATGCAGCAGTCCAGGGTGCGGATCGCAGTGGCGTAGCAACCGATGTTCGGCAAAACAGCACGTTGCCCAAGCGTGGTGAAGTCGAAGTGACCGATGCGAGTCAGCCTAGTTTTTCTTCAGTGAAGCCTCAGGTGGCTGTTCCAAATTACCAACTGCTGCGGTGTGTGGGACGAGGGGGGTTTGGTGAAGTCTGGTTGGCAAGGAACGTTGTCACTGAGGACTATCATGCAGTGAAAATTCTTGCCGAGCAATGCTCGCTTGAGGTTGAAGGTGTGCGACGTTACACCGAGCAGGTGAAGTCATTGGCCGGTCTGGTGCCGATCAAGGAGGTTGGTAAAACCGACATCGGTTTCTATTACGTCATGCCGTTGGCGGATGATGTCAAAGGCGGCGCGGCAATCCGTACTCTTGATCGGTATGAGCCCAGGACCTTGGCATGGTGCTGTAAAAATAAGCCACCGCTGATGACCGAAGAAATTGCGCATCTGGGGATACACCTGCTTGGTATCCTCGAGGATTTACATGAGACGGGACTTACCCATTGTGATGTAAAACCTGCAAATATCATCTCAGTGGATGGTGAATGGATGCTGAGTGATATCGGGTTGATGACCCGTACCGACTACTTTCCTACCGGAAGAGGAACACTCGAGTTTCTTCCGCCGGAGCGTCGATGCGATCACTCGGCAGATCTTTACGCGCTGGCAAAGACGCTGTTTCTGCTCGCAACTGGCGCAAGTGTTTACCGGTTTGATGAATTCATTGATGGTTCCTTGAAGCTGCAGATTGAGTCGCCAGAGTCCCACCAGCTAAGGCAGGTTCTTGGCAAGGCGTGTCATCAGGATGCTGATGCGAGATACATCGCAGCGCGGGACATGTGTAATGATCTCAAAGCCATTTTGGATGCTTGCGCACAAAGACGAACAAGTCAAACTCCCGAACTGCAGTCGGCTCCGCAGCATCAGGTGGGCTTGAAGCGGGAGCCTTTGTGGCTTGCTGCGGTTGCGGTTCTGTTACTTGTCGTGGTGGGGTTGTCGTACAAAAGTTTTTATGGACCAAAGCGTATTGCAGCGGATGCAGATGTGCCCGTTTTTCTAGCTGCGACCCACGACCCACCGCTGATTCTACGTGCTTGGCAAGATATTGTTACTGCGCAGGATATGGATGGAGAGATGGTATTTTCTGTATCTGTCCAGCCGGAGGGAATCAGCGAGGTGATGTGCATGGATCGTGCAAAAGATGGTCCGGAATTGGCTGTGGGCGGCAACAAGGGAGTCGCTATATTGGATGCGAACAGCGCTGAGAAAATTGGGCAAATCAAGACGGAGTCTTCAGTTACGGCTGTCTGTTGGATGCCTGCGGCCAGGCAGCTTTTTCTCGCCCAAAACTCAGGAATCGAGCTCTGGGAAAATGATTCTGATTTCCAATCACAGGAAAGGCAACGAATCGCACGTACCAGCTTGTCTGCGACAGCGACGTGCCTGGCGTGGTCAAGTGATGTTGAACTGTTGGCGGTGGGTACGAAGCAAGGGCGCGTTTTGCTGATGCGAAAGAGCGAAGATGACAGTTCGGTATTCGAGTCGTTTGAAATGGGAGCAGATTTGGGTGAGGTGAAGGCGGTTTCCTGGTTTCCAGGAAGTCCTTTGGTTGCCATCGGTCTGGAAAAGGAGATTCGCTTGTGGTGGATCAATATTACCATGGACGAGGGGGCAACCATCGAGCATGAGTTGGTCGTTAATACTGCCTCAGGCAGGAATTTGGTTTGGGTGCGAAAAGATCTGCTTAATGTGAGCGGTGATGCGGTCGAAAAGTGGCAGTTTACCACCGCAGGTAATTGGTTGGACTCGCCAGACATGAGCAGTAAAAAACGCTTGCAATTTGATCCAGACCACTTTGATCCTCGAGACCACAACAAAGATACAGTTGGAAACGAGGAACAGGTAAAGATCGAGGAAGTTCCCGAAGACGTTTTTGGAAATATTGATCTCGAAATCGTTGGGACTCGTGTGGTGAATCGCGATAACCAGGACCCAACAGATGGAATCACAACGTCGTACGTTACGGTCCGCAACCAGGGAACCGCTCGTTACGATAAGAGCATCAGCGAAGCCATTCTGACTCTGACGCTACCTCACTTGCCGGAGGACACAATCAACTCCTGGCACAAAGTGATCCCTTCTCTTGATCCAGGCGAAGAAAAAGAAGTTGTGATGTACAACGGCAATTTCCAGACGGACCAGGCTCAGAATAGCCCATGGGATTCCTACGAGATCATCTATGAAGTTGACTCCACCAACGTGATATCTGAATCCAACGAGAGCAACAACGTTCGCAACGGGCGGTACACACCAGGTTCCGAAACGTACAACTAAGCTTCACTGCAGGATACACAAGGCTGGCAAGCATACATCACGCAACAGCCCGCATCACTCATGATGCGGGCTGTTTTCATGCTCATCTGGTAACGGCCAACGTTTCAGCCAAGGAAACAGAAACACCCACATTCTGACCAACCAGGAAACGCGCGAACGCTCAAAGGTTGACTCCTCCCCCCCCAGTTTTGCATCAGGTTGAATGAGAGAATTGGGGTTGTTCTAGCGGGTGTGTTCTGGAGGCCCAGGCGGAGCCGAAGTCGAAACTCAACCTGATTCCAAGCTCCGGGAAGTAATGGTTCGGGAACAATCCGGCAGGGAACAATCCGGCATTCGTGCCGACCCGTCGAGGTTCAACCTGACCTTACAGCTAATGAATCGGGAAACGCGGAAGATGTAACTCGGTTGGGGATTCGATTACCGGAAATACGTGAGTCTTCTCTTGACGTGTTTGTTCTTGTTGTCCGAGCGTTCGGCAGTTTCCTGAACGCTGCAAACCCCGCGCATTGCAGGCACAGGGTTTGCACGACAAGGCAGCGTTACCTAACGTTGGTGGCTGGGGGGTATTTGTCCCTTCTCGAGTGATTCCGATGCCAGATCGTGGATCAGCATTTTTAGGTCTCCGAGAAATTCCGAGTGATCAAGAACACCCCAGTCGGCGTAGATCTTGTCCTTCTCTGAGTCAACTGTGCTGTCAGCGTTTCCCGTATCCAAGTCAGGTGCATGATTGTCCGCTGCAATGGTGTCTTCATGCGTTGACTTGGTTTTGAAACTGGCGAGACCTGCCTCTACTTTTGTGTGCGCGTTATCAGTTTGGGTTCGCTGAGCGACTTCTGGTTGAGCCGATTCTGTGGGCGATAATTTCAGATATTGGCTGGGGCCAACCGGACCGCCGAATGGGTCGTCAACCGGACCGTCAGTCGGACCGCCGACCGGTCCAGGCCTTGTGTTAGTTAGGGGTAAGTGCTGGTATGCCCCAATGTCAGCAACGGGCAAGCGAAGGTTGTGAAGAATGTCGCGTTGGGGAGCGAGTTGTGTGCTGCCGACGATGGCCGTATGACCAATGAATGGGTTGCCTTGAACATTCGAGTTGATGCATAGCCCATCGTCTGCCGTCGCCCAGTTGCCGTCGGGTCCCAAAGCCGAGTCTGGTGCGTTCAAAAATAACGCAGTGTCTGCGGAAAGATTGTTGGACAGAAACTGATTGCTTGCTGAGGACGTCCAGCCTGACGGAAGGTTGTTGTTCATTGCGATGGTGAGCAGGTTGCCAGTATCAGAGATGCCTGAACCGTTTCCACTCAGGTTGAAGCTCAGGATCGAGTTGCCGACCACCAGGATCGACTGATCTGCAAAGATGCTATCGCCTGTGTTGGCATCATTTCCCTGGAAAGTGCTATTCCATACGACTGTGGCGGAATTTCCCTGATCGTAAATGGCTCCACCCTCTGATGCTCCGTCGGCACGGTTCTTATAGAAAACCGAGTTGATTGTGACTTGAGGACTGGCGTTTACATTCAGATTGGCCATGGCACCACCGCCTTCGTTAGCGATGTTGCGGTCAAACACCACTTCGTGCAGGTACGGGTTTGATTCAATGTTATGAATTGCACCTCCATGCTTGCCCTGATTGAAGCGAAACACGGAATCTGCGATTTCAATGCTTGAATCACGAGCCCACAAGCCACCGCCGCCCGAAACTTCGTCATGCCCGCCTTGAATGATGAATCCATGCATCATGGAATTCGTGACGCGAGAAGCTCGTACGACGTGATAGTTGTTATCGCTGGTGTTTAGAATCTCGATGTCCGCGACAGGCTGTTCCATCCCATTTGTTGTGGTGGGGTAGATATCATCATCGTTGATATCACCGCTTAGGATGCTTTTATTCTGTTCATTCCAGTCACGTGTATACCATTGCGATGAAGGTGTTCCCTGAAACGCACCCTCATAACCACCAAACAGATCGACATCCGTTTTCAGCCAAAACGAATCGCTCTGAGTTGCGCCTGGGCTGTAGGTTCCAGCTGCGACAAAAATCCAGTCACCGGGTTGGGCTGCGGCAATTCCATCCTGCAAATTGCCAAACGCAGTCGGCCAGGACATGCCATTTTGGGTTCCCGCGCTACTGTCATCGACATGGATGATGCTGCCATTCGGATTGAAGGGAAAATAGTTCGGTTGCAGGGTGCCTCCGGTAAATGCACGTTGCTTGTCTGTTGGATCTTGTTTGTCGGTAGGAAACGCGTGTTCGGCAACGGGGGCTTCGTGTTGAAGGTGTTCCACAGGCATGCCAATATCGGCAGCAAGTAATTTGCGTTGGGAAAGTGTTTCAAATCGAAGGTTGCGACGGGATTTGCCTTTTGATCGTGGATTGTGCCGGGCTTTGGGCGATTTTTGAGCATGCGTGAGGAAAGTGAACATGAGCGGCTCCGGAGTTGCAGGTTTCGAATAAGACACAACTTGTTCAACGGAACTTGTCAGGGGACCCTCACGCAAAGTTTTGAGAATTGTCAATGAAAAGAGTTTTGACCTGCTGCACTAAAATTGCAGTTCATCAGCACCTGAGGCAGTTCCTGAGGGGCGATCAGGGCTCGATTCTTGAACGCGTGCAGGGTTTGTTTGTAATTGCAGCAAGTCGATCGGCATGTGGCTCCTATGATGAGGTGCATTCCGTTAGGGTGGAGTCGGTAGAGTGTTGAGTCTTTGCAGGTTTCTGGCTGTTGAATTGAGCGATCGAGGAGAGAAAGTGTGTCGGAGGGTGAAGCTCGTGAAGAGGATAAAGACATCAATACGCATAACACGGCAGGCACGAATCTGAGTTGATCGGGGAAACTCGATTTGCATCACCCGCGGAAGCTCTTGAGTCCCTCAATACGATTGGACCCGTGGGTACCGTTGCGTCTTCGAATACTGAAAATGGAGATTCCCCAACACTGGTGAGTGTTCAGCACGAACGCGGTCGATAAATTGGTAAGCTTGAGAACGTCGGGGAGCTTTCGAAGGATCGTTACAGGGTTCACCAGAAATTGGGCAGTGGCGGCATGGGGGTTGTGAAGCTCGCCGACGATTTACTGATCCAGAGACAGGTTGCGGTAAAGACACTGCGAGGTCGTGAGAACGCAAAGGCGAAGGATGGTTTTCTTCGAGAATCACGTATTCAAGGCCGTTTGCAGCATCCAAATATTGTCACCATCTATGATGCTGGCGTGCTCGACTCTGGCGAGTCGGCGATTGTGATGCAGTACATACGGGGTCGGAGTTTGTCCGAAATTCTCGAGAGTCTGCGGGGGATGGATTTGGCGGACCGCAGACGCTTTCCACTCGAGGCGAGATTGGATGTTTTTGCCGCAGTCGTTAACGCGTTTTCCTAGGCTCATGGCGAAAATCTGATTCATTGTGATGTCAAGCCGGAAAATGTGATCGTTGGTGACCACGGAGAGGTTTGGCTTGCTGACTGGGGAATCGCCCGAGGGATGCCACGAACCGATACCGACGCATCACCTGAAACTAAATCGGGCAGTCTGCCGCTACAGACGGGGACGCTCAAAGAGGGGGCTGTGTTTGGAACCCCCAGATACATGTCGCCAGAGCAGGCCAGTGGAATGGTTCAGCTCATCGATGCACGAAGTGATATCTACAGTGCGTTCGTCTTGTTGTTTGAATTGGTGACGCTGATCGATTGGATCCCAAGTGGGCTCACGCTTCATGATACAATCAAGGCCGCTAAAACACGTACACCGCCACCCATTTCTGATGCGGTCGTTGTTCATGACGGGCAGGAATCGGTACCTACCGAATTGCGTTATTTTCTTCAGAAAGGCCTGGCGAGTGACCAAAGCAAACGGTTTGCCAATTGTGATGATGTGCTGAGTGAGTTGCTGCGGTTGCGAAATGGAAAATTTGCGATTCGCTGCCCAATCACATTGGTGAAACGTCTGCAAAATAAAGTGTCACATGCCATCGATAGGCATCCGCAGTTGGTTATCTTTACGTTGCTTCTTTTGCTAGCCGTGTGGGGGCTAGGGGTTGTCGGTGGAGTCCTATACGCAATGGGATAACAGAGCGTCGACAATAACGCGTGATTGATTTTTGGGACGCTGGATTTTCTGTCATGGAAAAGCAATCGTCTGACGCTCGCATCACGCGTCGCTGCTCGGCTCTGCATGAAAATCCAGCAGCTCACTTGCGATTGCCGGTCTCGTCTTTGAGGCCATCCATTTTGCTCGCGTTGGAACCAACAGGTGCCTTGGGCCAAGGCGTTTCGCCTGGCGCCCAGTCCTTGGGTTGGGTGGCCCGGATTTCGTCAACCGCTTTGACCAGCCAGCGTGGAAGCGGCTTCTGTTCATTCAACCCATACACATAAGGTAGTGGTGGATCCATTAGAAGTGGTTTCTCACCCAGCGGTGGACGTTGTTTGCCAACCGCATCAAGTCGAGTTCGCAGTTTTTTTACGATGCTTGGATGCTGACTCGCAATATCTGATTGTTCTGAGGGATCCAACACGACGTTATAGAGTGCGTCTCCCATCAACTTAAAATCTCCGGCCCGGATGGTGGGAACACGCACGCTGCCCGCAACGTCGTAAATGATCTCGTTGCGGGGACTGGGTTTCTCCTCAAAGAGCATCGAGGTCATGTCGATCCCGTCAATTCTCTTTTTCTGCTGATGGTTTCCATCAGCCAAGGTGATGAAGGTTGGGAAGAAGTCTGAAATGAACATCAGACCGTCTTTGGTTGTGCCTGGCTTGGTGTGACCCGGCCATCGAATGATGGCAGGCTGGCGTACCCCGCCTTCGAATGTCGTGTTCTTTGTGCCTCGGTAGGGTTTGCTCATCTCTTCCAGCACCGGGCCATTATCGTTCGTGAAAACCAGTAACGTGTTGTCTCGCAGCCCATTCTGGTCCATCGCTTTAGTGATCCGACCTACGGCATCGTCGAGGCTCTTCAGCATGGCGTGCC
>CAXGRW010000108.1:0-11207 GCA_964012125.1 uncultured Rhodopirellula sp. | reverse complement strand
TTCTGTTCAACATGATCTGAGTGGCTCTTACCTGGATTCTTAGCGACTTCGATTGCCTTTTCTTTTCCCGCCTGCAAATATTCTTTGAGTTTCCCTTCATAAGGCGAATCGGGAGCTCCTTGCTCTCGTCTCTCATCAACCTTGGATGTTCCTGCGAGTGGGTTGGGAGTAGCAAGCGTTTTCCCACTGTGTTTCGATTTGATTTCATTTTAACTGGCATCATGACAGACACCTGTCATGATAAATACCACTTAAGCAGCAGGTTGCCCCAATGTTGTCGTGAAAAGTCAATCTCAAAGTTGGCCTAGTATCTTCAGTGCCTTCTGCTCATAAATTCCCTGCCAATGTGGAGCGAGAATACAGTCACTATCCTCCTGAGCTCCACCTACGTTTGCCAACTGTTTGGTGGTTGGAGCGTAGTAGATGTAACCGTTGGTATAGCCGGCAATGAATGTATTTTTGTGTGGTGATTTATCTTTCAAATTCAATCCAATCTGGACCGTCAATTCCCCGGGAAAGCTCGTCAGCACAAAATCCCCGATGCGGCATCCAATCAATTCGACAGAAACGGTTCTCTTCGGCGCTTCCATATTTTGCTTTTGATGCATTCTCAACAACCGAAGGTTCGTATTGCTCCGAGTCAACTTTTCCATCGTCTCGATATTATCGATATAAGCTTCTATGTCACGACGATTACGCGCATCCAAAACAGCCAGTTCCTCGCGTCCCAGTTTTTCTTCATGCAGATAGCGATGAGAATAATAGGCCGGATATTGGTCAGATAGACGGTACTTCACGACAAGCGGCAGGAAAGTCTTCATGCTTAACGTGGTACCACGTAAACTCTTGGCCAACTCTAATTGCTGTTGCTCCTGCTGAATGATTTTCTCAGCAAGATCAGCTCTTGGTAGTTCAAGTTTTTCATTGATCCACCTCAGTCGGTCGTCAGGTATTGTTTCAATACTCCGAATGGTTTTTAAGGTACTTAAGGCGAGTAGATTTCCAAGCGTGACCGCATCGCGTGGTTGATCGACATGCTTGTAAAACACTGGATTAATATCACCACCACAACCCTGCAAAAAGAAAGCCATCGCCTCACTCCCGAGGTTATCTTCGATGACGGTTGAAGCGAGACCGGTGATATCTGCGGTATTCGCACCGCTGGGAACACCTTGGATTGGGTGGCAGGCATAATTGTATATCACTGCCAGGGGCTTCCCCGATAACCGGTCAATTCGCAATACGCCAATCTGTGGGTCGATTGGCCCCACCCCCGCTACCTCCGCATCGGGTGGCATTGAATAAGCATGGCGAACATCGATCTCACGACCATCTTTCATGAGTAAGCGTCGATTCTCACCAACACGATCTTCATGCCCCAACCCGACCCCAATACAGATCGGTACCAAATTGTCTGCAGCATCCTTGATCGCCTTGATCGTCAATTTGTCGGTATCGCCACGAACCACCCCATGACAGTGGCTTGCGTTGACAAGAACGTTTGAAGGTGGAATACCCAGACTTTCGTCAATTGACGCACGAACCGTAGACAAATAACTATTCTTGAGACGACCAATCCCACCGATAGCCACCGCATCAACCGTCACGATGGCAACCTGAACCTCTCCCTGCTTCAGCACCAGAGCTTTCACATACAACGGATCATGAACTGGCCCTGCCTGATAGTCCGTGACATCAACCTTGGCTGTTCCCGCGAGCATTTGGCTGTGACACGTTGCCGGCAATATCAGAATCGATGCAAAAAACAGAGCGATGTCCCGATAGAAAGTTGCATGAAAAATCATAGGTACACGTACCGAGAGGATGGTTGTAAAGAAGATCCAAACACTGATTCAATTAGACTCTGTGAAAACTCAAATCCACAATTCTCTGCCTCAAGACGGATGCGTGCATCACGCCGCGACGCAATCTTTCTTGCACAAGGTATCCCGTTACCATCAACTTCACGCGTGGGCCCTGTGAACGCTCCCATTTCCGAGGGCTACGCAGTCTAACGGACGGCGAAACACCACGCTGCAATCTGGACAGAAGTCTTGCAAAGATTGTGACTGATCGCTCCCATGCTACTCCTCGTGAAAAAACCCATGGCAATCGGCGCAAAAAAACAAATCACGTCATCGTGCCGAATCAGTCCCTAAGCCGTTATGATAAGCCTTGCGTGAACTGCTTCATGACTTCCAGAACGGCATCCCCATGATCTTCAAAAACAAGTCCTTCTTTTTTCTATCTCCAATAGCATGGACAGGCCTTTACCTGATCCTTTTGCTGACAGGGATTGGTTCAACTTCTGCTGCAGAGAAGACAAATATTCTGCTATTCACGGCAGATGATTTGCACGCTGAATCTTTGGGTGCCTATGGTGGGATGCCCGCCGACTTGACGCCAAATCTGAACGCCTTTGCTGCTGAAGGCCTGAAATTCAATCGGGCGCACGTGAATGTGGCAATCTGTGCCCCGTGCCGTGCCGTAATTGCAACAGGTCGCTACAGCCATCGTTCTGGTGCGATGGGGTTCATGCCTGCCCGCGAAGATGTACCTGACATTGTGAACACGCTGCAGGCTGGTGGTTATCTCGCAGGCATCCTCGGCAAGGTCGGGCATTCTTCACCAAAGAAATCCATGAACTGGGACTACGCCTTTGACCAGCGAGAACTAGGCAATGGCAGAAACCCTGAAATCTACTACCAACGGAGCAAGACATTTTTGGCTCTCAGCAAGAAGGAGCAAAAGCCGTTTTACTTCATGGTCAATTCGCACGATCCCCATCGCCCATACTGCAACCCCGACAAGTTGACCAAGGGCGCCGCAATGCCGTCTCGCACCTACAAGCCGTCCGACGTGACGGTTCCCGGCTTTCTGCCAGACCTTCCTGGCGTACGTGAGGAACTTTCACAGTACTTGAATTCCACTCGTCGACTTGACGATACATTCGGAAGAGTGATGCAAGCCTTGAATGAGTCAGGGATGGCAGAGAACACGTTGGTGATTTTCATCTCAGATAATGGAATCGCGGTACCATTCGCTAAATGCAATGCATGGTTTCACAGTTCGCGCACGCCCTGCCTGGTTCGCTGGCCCAAGGTAATTACTCCCAACACGAACAACGATACTGACTTTGTATCCGTTGTTGACTTCTTTCCTACGTTCCTGCAGGCAGCGGGCGTCCAAGGTCCTAAGGGACTGGACGGCACCTCATTTCTACCGTTGTTGAAGGGACAAAAACAGTCGGGGCGAAAACAAGTCTATACACAAATCGATTCCAAAGCCGGAGGCGATTCAGTACCGATGCGAGCCATTCAAAATGGCAGGTACGGATATATCTACAACCCTTTCAGTGATCAAAAACACTGGTACCGAAACAACAATGAAGGCAAAACGATGGCAGCCATGCAAGCTGCCGCGGAATCCAACCAAGCGATCGCTGAACGAATCAAACTGTTTCGTTATCGCGTACCAGAAGAATTCTATGATCTCCTGAACGATCCTGATTGCCTGAACAACCTGATCAATGAAACCGAGTATGCAAGCACGATCGCAGCGATGCAGGAACAATTGATCAAGCAAATGAAGAAAACTGATGACCCCATGCTGAACGCATTCATCAATCGAAGCGACCGCGCCGCCGTCGACCAAATCATGATCGACACCTATGGCCCCCCCAAGGCAAGAGCCAAGAAGAACCCCAAGGGCAATCGCAACAAACAAAAAAAATGATGCGGCCTCATTCAGGCCCAGCATCCCGATGGATGTTGACGCTGAGTGTGTTTGCCTACCGTTAGCAACGGCCAAGGACTTTCCTTGACCGTCCCAACACGGATCATTTACTCGGGCTGCGGCAGCAGGATGGGTGCATTCTCATCGAACGAGGCAGTCCCTTGCTTTCCATCCATGACGTACTGAATGATCAATTTCTTGACCTTCCCCGGCACGGGATCCCCGCCAAACGCCGCATTGTATCCACTCCCAGGCAACTTGATCCAAGGCAGCGATCCTGCGCTCTTCTGAATCACAGCGGTCACGTCCTTGCTGACACCATCGGCGCCATAAGCAGCTTTGACAATCTGCAGTTTGACCGGCTTCAATCCGCCGGCGTTCATGATTGAGGCGATATCGACTGCTTTACCTCCAAGTTTTTTCGCGATTTGCGATGCAGCTACCGTTGCATCGGTTTTCAGTGCAGCAACCCTTTGAGCTTGAATTGCCAACGCGAGTCCCTCTGCACTGGGATGAATTTTCAGGACATCCAGTACCAGCTTTTGCTCCTCAATCCGTGATGCCTTTTCGAACGCCTGCCGGCACATCTCGACCCGTTGAGATTCAGGCATTGGGAATTTCCGAGCGACCCCGATGTAACCACGCATGCCTCGCACTCGATACTTGGACGACGGCCCGGATACCGCCAGAGTCATCAGGCTTGGAGCAGCCGCGACGCTATTCCACTTACCGAGCAGACGACTGCCATCATCCTGCAATTGTGGATCACGCCCCATAGCTGCGGCCGAAACTTGGGCTAACGCATTTTCGCCTCCCATTTCGGCAAGAATCTCCAGCAAGGTGGTCTTTGTATCAGCAGCGGCAACAGGGATAGCCTTGGACAGTTGAAGAGCACACGCCTCGCGATCCGGCATCCTGATACTGGCCGCCCTCAATGCCTGGCTTGCCACTTCAGCATCTTCGGCTTTTTGCGATTGAACAACGGCATCAATCAACAGTGATAGCCGATCGAGTGAGACGGTCTGCCCGAGCGCCTTCAATGCAGCGTGACGAATCACAGGATCCTGGTGGCTCAGCGCCTGGACCACTTGTGGAACCGCATCCACACGACGCTGGGCTACAAGATGCAACAAGACGGGATACTCTTTACCTTTTGAAGCTGCAAGCATCGTGACGATTTTGGCATTCACCCCATCGCCTGGTAACTCCGCGAGTGTTGACTTGGCAATCTGCTGAAGTTCCGAATCGTCACTCGTCGCCACAGACAATAGGATTTCCAGGCAGGACTCGTCACCCACACGCCGCAGCGAGTCAATCGCAGAAGCCTGCACTTGCGGGCTACCGTTCCGAGCGGCATCCAGAATCGCGGGTAAAACGACTGTTTGTGGCCGATCAGCCATCGCCTGAATGATCGAAACAGCTCTCACAGGCGACACATCTTTCAGTTCCTTTGCCAACGCAATATCAATCTGGTCGCCTGGAAATTCCCGCGCCGTTGCCAATGCCAATTGTCTAAGCTTTTTCTCCGGCGAACGAAGAGATTGAACCAGCAATGGAACGCCGTCCTGGCCACGTGCAAGGATTGATCCGCGTGTCGCCTCAACGATTCGCTGCATCGGAACCTCAGCGTTTCGAACCTGGTCATAGATTTTCGCAGCTTCTTTTTCGCGTCCACTGAGCAGTCTGGCCTCCGCACACAGAACGCAAGCCTCTGCAACGGGCGATCTTAGTTTCTCAGGTACGGTTTCCAGTGCTGCCTGCAAGGCTTTCGTGGCGTCGTCATCAGCAATCCTGCCAAGTGCCACGGCAGCCGCAGACGCCACCTCAACATCATCATCCTTCACGCGCCTGATCAGAATCGGCACAGCTTGGGCATCACGTCGAACACCAATCGTGTTGATGACGCCAACTAACAAACGACCCTGCATAGATTCTGCTGCCGTTCGTAACGCCGCATTCGACTGCTCGCCAGGAATCACTTCCAACGCGATTCGGGCCCATGAAGAGAGCTGCGGATTGGGCAGCAGCTTTGCCAATTCAGGTACAGCTTTGCTGGACCCGTAGATGGCAAGTTCCTTGCAGCTGATCGCTTTCTGCGCAGCCGGCGCGTCCGATTGCAACACAGCAAGAAGCCGTTGTTCCTCGGTGGCAGAATCTCGCGGCTGCTGTGCATCCGCCAGCGGCAACTGCAGAGCCAAAACGATGGCTCCTAAAGCAAACAAACGGAGATGTGTAAATTTTGATTTCATCGATTTTTCTAATTTGGAATTTGTGTGTGTGAGGTGGCGGCGTCCTGTCCGTCAAAGAATGACAGTCACCATTGAGAGCGTTGGATCAAAGTCTCCAAGGCTCACGCAACGCTTCTGAACGCAAGCGATTCGCCTGCTCGTCATCGATGAATTCATGTTTCACATTGTCGTACTTAACCTGCCGCCCCAAGTGCAAAGCAATATTTGCGGCGTGGCAGGCAATGTGTGCATTACACGCTGCCACTGCATTCCCTTTGGGCTGTCGTCGCGATTTCACGCAGTCCAGAAAATCTCGAACATGGAAGGTAGCGGGATACCCGCCAATTTCATCTACCTCACGACCTGCCAATAACTCAGGTGAGCTGAGCACCATCTTCCCGCTGTCACCAGCTTCTACCCAGCCATCCTCACCTTCAAATCTAACGGGACAGGACCCCAGCGGGATCCAACCTTTTTCGCGGAAGATCAGTTCCGTCCCATTCTCGTAACGCGCGACCAACTCACCATCTTTTGGCGCGTTGTACTCGACCGGTGGCAAACAATCATCGACAGCCCACTGACACAAATCCACACAGTGGGATCCCCACTCCAGCACGCCGCCCCCGACAAGCCCACCGCCTTTTTCAAAGTTGAAACCATCCAACAGCTTCTTATTGAAAGGTCGCCAAGCCGCGGGTCCAAGGTACATATTCCAGTCAACCAACTCAGCATCGGGCTCGGTTTCCGGAACCAACCAGCCACTCATCATGGCCTGCATCCCTGCGGGATGGGCATAGACTTTCTTGAGTTTTCCCAAGCGTCCGGTACGTGCCAATTCACAAGCAAAAGCAAAGTGAGGCAAGTTGCGTCGCTGGGTACCCGCTTGAAAAACACGCCCTGTGCGCCGCATCGTGTCTGCAAGAATTAAGCTTTGCGAGATATTCTTCGTAACCGGCTTCTCGCAGTACATGTCCTTGCCAGCCTTAGCGGCTGTCATTGCTGCTGTGGCGTGCCAATTGGGGCCCGTTGCAATCAGCACTGCGTCAATGTCACTGCGGTCCAGCAGCTCACGGAAGTCACGATAAGTCGCACACTGATCATTCGAATGATGTGTATCCACCTGTTTTTTGACAGCAGCCCTTCGCTTCTCCTTGACGTCACAAACCGCTACAAACTGAACGTCATTTTGCTGAAGAAAGCAACCGAGATCGTAGCCGCCGCGCCTCCCAATACCGATTCCTCCCACAACGATCCGCTCACTGGGGGCCACGGCACCATCAAGTCCCAATGCAGAACTCGGAATGATCGTAGGTGCAGCGATCGCACCACCGGTCACCGCAGCAGACGTCTTTAAAAATTGTCGACGTGTTGATTTCCCCCCCGACACAGCGACATCAGCAGATTTCCGCGACATGGACACAATCCTCTTCAAAACACAGGTTAAGGGCGATCATGCTCACCGACTGGATATGCAGCCTGAGCAACATTCATCATACCCGCCCGAGACACTTCCCACCACAAATTGCACTAACCAGATGGCTTTAGAATTGCAATTTCCCGCGTTTTGAATATCTCAGTTACCCCATCCCGCGTACATCCAAATGAACACTTGATTCACTCTTGCATTTACGTGTCGCGGGCTGTCCAGTGAAAGATCAACCTTTGTCCGTGCGATAAAGCAGTTTGCCAAGCTCGTCGTAAAATTCGAACGAAAGCTTTGCGACTCCTGCATGACTCACAGCATCACAACGAATCAGCAGAAAGCCACCGCTTCTTTCAGTTTGACGATGCAAGTGTTCGATCAACCCATCGGGATCTGTTCCTGCCGGGTCACCGGGCATTCTGCCCAGACGCGAATTTGCGTCCACCAGAGCGCCGCAGGAAAACTCCTCAACTCCCGTTGAGTCCACTGCGTGATACTGCCAATGGCGATCACCACAAACAATAAAAAAGTTTTGTTGACCCAGCCCATTTTCTTTCAGGAACTTGAAGAAGTCATTTCGCTCGTGCTGAAACCCACCCACATCACAGTGGTTGTCTGTCTTTCGTAAGTCGTCCGGCCCAACCATGGGGGTTGGTGAAATCAGTATTTTGAACTTTGCGTCACTCTCTATTAATGTTTCTTTCAACCACGCCTTCTGCTCTTTTCCCCAAACTGTCTTTTCCGGTCCATCAGGCATCACATTGGGGCTTCGGTAAAAACGATTCTCAGTGAACCAGATTTGCAAATCTTTGCTAACACGGTAGGTCCGATAGGTCGGTGCTGCGGGCTCCTCGTAAGAGGCATAGGGCAATTGCTCCAGCAAAATCTGTCGCCCTGTTTCCGGCAATGGCAGAAACTCACCTGAGTTATCACCATCATCAACTCGGTAGTCATGATCGTCCACGATCCAGTGCGTCGGAACTTTCGCGAACAGTTCACGGAAACGTGGCTGAACAAATTGCTCGTGCCACTTCTGCCGCATCTCGGTCATCGTGACTGCTCGCGGATCATCCGGCGTATCGTAATAGACGTTGTCACCAGTCCCGACGAAGAAGTCTGGTTTCATTTTCAGAATGGTGGCCAACGCAGGATAGCCAAGTTCTTTGTCAGCCCCTGAATAGGGCTGCGGCAACTTGGTGTTGTTCTTGACCGCTGATCGAGCACGGTTGATCCGGCTATCTCCATGAAACTTGGCATAGTTCATCCCTGTCACCACAGCAAAACTAACGTTCTCAGCAATATCAGGTCCCGGAAGTGTCTTGAATGTAACCGTGGGCCCGGCAGTTAAACGATTCAGATCAATCCCCAGACGTGTCTTGCAAACATAAGTCGTGTTAGGAATGAGTTTCTGAAACTTGACGCGTGCAATGAAATCCCGCTGAGGGAAAGAGCGGGCCAACAAAGTCTGTTCTGAATCTTCCGAGCTCAGTGAAAACTCAACCACTCCCCAAGCTCCAGGCAAATCACCCTCAACGAGTTCGTCACCCTCGCTCAAACGCAACTGCACCAAGGCTGAATCGTGAGACACTGATCCAGCCATGATTCCCAACCCAGCTACTGGCAGAGGTGACCCCACTGGCGGTTGCGGCGGACGGTTCAACGGAGAATTGGATTGTGCCTGCAACGCCGTCGTGCTGATTAAAAAAAACAAACCAACAACAAAACAACCAACGGTGAAACACCGACACGCAAAACGCAAAGTTGCCATAACAGCGAAGCGGAAAGGTTTGTAGCTGTACGGTGATGCAAAAACGCTCATTCGGATCCTGTCCATCTGCTCGACTGACAATTTCAATTCAGACACCTGATCGAAATCACTGGCGAAAACACCAGCGATTAGATCGATCAGCACGCCAAAACCAGCATACCAGACTCATGACAGCGTAACTGACAGTACCGGAACTCATGGCATCGAAGCGGTTGGTCGAATCTCGCCCCCGCCATCCCAAAATCCCGATAGCACTTCAGCCTTGGTTCTCAACTCCATATCAGATAGTCTTGTTTGAGTCACAGAACCAGATGCTCTTCGAATGGAAATGCAAGCATCTGGCATGCATGAGAACTGCGGACAGCTGACTCTTCGCCACAAATTACCTAGTGCCTAGACGCCCTCTCTAACAAGAATCCAGCATGACAAGATTAACTTTTTTCGCATCCGCGACAGCGTTGCTGCTCTGCACTCCTGCCGTCTCGAATGCACAAGATGCCAAAACTCCAGCAAAGACAAAAACAACAACCACAGGACAAGTGGTTATCGAAATCAATGGTGTCCCCCAGATCATCGAGCTTGATAGTTCACCGGCAGTGCTCAAGAAACAGCTTAAGAGCATTAATGAGAACATGACCAAGAAGGGTGCCAAACTCAGTGGCACTTCCAAAAAACAAACATCAAAGAATCAATCCACCAGTGGCAACATTTCTTACCACACGATCATTGTCGGGCCTGACGGAGTCGTGAAAGAAGAAAAGGTTGAAAAGAACATTGATGGCGACGCACTCAACCACAAGCAAATGCTGAAGGGATTGCCAGAGGCGGTTCGCAAGCAGGTTGAAGACGCGATGAAACAAGCTCAACAAAATGGCGTTCTCGAAATAAAAGCTGAAGCGAATAAGATGCCGGCAAGAATCGATATCATGCCGTTATTAAAAAATGCAGGAGCAGACCTGCCTGCCGATGTCCGCAAACAACTCATGAAGGCGATGCAGGGGATCGATGCGAGTGGCATGAGCGTTGGCAACGTCCAGGCACGCGCGATCGTCATCAGTCCTGATGGCAAAAAACAGGAGTACAATTTTGGCGGTGATACAAACCGCACACCGATCACCAAAACATTGAAAGCCGCTGTCAAAGAAAGCGCAACGACAAAGACTGACAAGAAAGTCCTGGACACTCTGAGCAAAATTCTGGATCGACTCGAAAAAATCGAGAACGAACTCGAGATGCTCAAAAAAGCCAACGAGTAGTCCTAACGAAGCTCAATTTACCGCGGGTACATTGCGATTCCCGCGTAGGGGGAAAATCACACCGCCGACTGGCCGCAGCGAAGCGATTTACTGCCTTTGCAGCATCCGTTCTTCCGCCAATCGTTAACTTCGGTCGTGATCTCGGTCACAGATCACTGACGGTTATGCTGATCTTCCCCGAAACGGCAGCCGATCTTTTCAATAATCATCTCGAAAAAACCCTATCGCATCTTAGACGCTTGCGATAATTTGAAGCTCCACCTGAGTCCCTGCAGTAATTGAGATCGACCTGTTTCGACGAGACGATCGAGTTGAGCTTCGCGATTTCGCGGCCAACACACGGGATTGATGCGACAAGTCTTCCTGACGCGTGAAAATCACGCGAACGCCACGAAAGATGGCGAGCGAAAGAATTTGTGTGAACGAAGCGGCGTCGCTATCGGTGTGATGATTGGTAAATAACCGATCATTGATTGCGTACGAACCCTTCAGTCGTTTGCCAGTTGCATCGCAAGTTTGCTGCTTGTGTTGAATCTGCGCGCCGACGTCCACTCAAAAAGACCTTTCCATGTCGGCAAACAAAGCCTCCCAAAATCCATCCTCTGACAACAGCCAGCCTCACGAGAACCGCGAGGCAGAAGCACCCAAGAGTGTGGACCCCCATCCCCTGTTTCCAAGCATGGAAGAGTCTGCTAGCGAGAACACAGCGGCAGCCAACGAACCGTCCACGCCATTGGTGGAACAGGAAGAAGTCGCTGTGCAGGAAGAAGTCGCTGTGCAGGAAGAAGTCGCTGTAC
>CAXGRW010000107.1:0-11214 GCA_964012125.1 uncultured Rhodopirellula sp. | reverse complement strand
GACAGGAGTTGAGGCAGATCAGAGGTAAGGCCGAGCGGAGGTGGGCTGCCTTGTTTGGTAGCAATCGGGCTTCCTTTTTTTATTGAGAGATAGTGATAGGCACATTCTTTCGCCCTTCGATTTTTTGTAGCAGTGAGATCGACCCGGTTAAACCGAAGCAGGCAGTTGGAGGCACTGCCGCAATTGTCGAAGTCGGGTGCAGTGCCTTTTTCTCTCCTTTGTGATACCATTCAGCGTTCCGCTGGCACCGATGAAAATGACTCAATTCGGGGTAGGTGTGGACCATGCGAAAGCGGAAAACGTCTTGTTGGCTATCGCGATGGAAGTTGCGAGTTTTGGCCTGTTGAATTGAGTGAGTTGTGGGGTGGAGGTCGAGGTGAGATGCTGTTGCTGGGCGGCGGTTACCAGACTTGGTTCTCAGCTGGAAAATGATTGGACCACGATGCTGTGCATTGGCGGCAGTAACTTGTGCGGCAGTAACTTGGCTCCACACAACGTCTGGCGAGGCTTCTTTAAACGGTGAGCGAATGAAACCGGTGATTGGGATTACTGTAGGTGAAGCTTCTGGCGTAGGCCCAGAGTTGGCTTTGCAGTGTGCCGCGCTGCCCGAGGTTACTGAACGTTGCCAACCTGTGCTGTATGGCCCACAGAATTTATTGACTGAGATTGGTGCTGCCGTAGGGCGGGAGGTCCCTCAGCGAGTCGTTGATATTGGAGCTTTGGCGTTCGGCTCGATCAAGCGTGGCGAGTTTTCGAGTGAATCCGGCTTAGCGTCATTTCAGGCAGTCGAGGCAGCGATCGGGGATGCCTTGGCAAAACGAATCGATGGGATCGTGACTGGTCCAATCCAAAAAGAGGCGTGGCGTCTTGGGGGCGTTGAGTATCCCGGGCACACGGAACTGTTGGCGGACCGCTGTGGGGTGACTGATTACTGCATGATGCTGACCAGTGAGCAGATATCTTGCGTGCTTGTTACCATTCATGTTGCTTTTGCCGATGTGCCGCAATGTCTCTCAGTCGAGGGGATTTTGCGTTCGATTAGGTTAGGAGCTGAGGCGATGGGGAAGCGTCATGGCCGCTCTGCACGTGTGGCCGTGTGTGCTCTGAATCCGCATGCGGGTGAACAAGGGATGTTCAGTCACGCGGAGGAGGAAGAATTGATCGTGCCGGCAATCATGCAAGCACGGGCATCAGGAATCGAATTGACGGGGCCATTGCCACCGGACACTGCTTTCACGCCGTTGATGCGTGAGAACACTGATGTGTATGTCTGCATGTATCATGATCAGGGGTTAATTCCTCTCAAAGCACTGGCGTTTGATGATGCGGTGAATGTCACATTGGGGTTACCCATTGTTCGGACAAGCGTGGATCATGGGACAGCTTTGGACTTGGCTTGGACCGGTAAAGCAAATCATCAAAGCATGCTCGCGGCGATACACATGGCGGTTGATCTGATCGATGAGTGACACTCGCACCCAAGCAGAGGATCGCTCGCAATCAAACGCAAGGGATGTGCCTGCGCCTGAACATCAGCAGGCATCTCGCCCAGACCCGCAAACGCTGTCCGATTGTTCTATCTTGGTGACCTGTGGGCATGGCGGCGACTGTGTCGAGTCGACGTCGCAGCAGGGCTGGCGTAGGGCACTCGAAGTGCTTTTGCTAGTGACACTGTTTTTCATTTGCGCCGGTGATAGTGCCCCGATGGTGAACGAGGCACATTACTTGGTAAAGGCAAAGAATTATTGGGATCCCGGTTGGTGCAGCCAGGACATGTTTGTCGCTTCTGATAAAGTTCATACGACATTCTATGTCTTGTTTGGTTGGCCAACGAAGTATTTCAGTTTGACGCAAACCGCATGGCTGGGGCGGTTAGTGGGCTGGGTTTTGTTGGCGATTGGTTTGCAGCGATTGTCATGGGGGCTATTTCGCCAATCGTTTGTTTCCCTAGCTGTCGCGGTGGTTTGGATTGCGGGTGTTGAGTACGGTAATTTGGCTGGTGAGTGGGTGGTGGGTGGCATCGAGGCCAAGGTTCCTGCCTATGGATTGATCCTGCTTGCTCTGTCCTACCTGATTGAACGGCGATGGAATTGGGTTTGGATATTGTTAGGCTCCGCTGCGGCTTTCCATGTCCTCTCGGGCGGCTGGGCAGTGATTGCTGTGATGGGGTGCTGGTGGATGACGGAACGGAGGCGGCCAGATGGTATCAAGTTGTTTACGCCGGCATTGTTTCTCGGGGGGGCTATTTCGTTGTTGGGGCTAGTCCCTGCGCTCAGTATGTCTTTGGGATCAGATTCTGAGCAGGCAGCAATGGCGGCCCGTATCTACTCTTATTTTCGCATCAAACATCATCTGCTACCTGCCGATTTCTATCTGACGTGGTACCTCAGGTTTGGTGCGTTGGTTGTGATGATGGTGGGCGGGCTCGCTCTCTATGGAAAAAGAGGCGAAGCGATCAGGATTTTGGGCTGGTTTGTATCGGCCACGCTGGGTGTCTCAGTGGTAGGTTTGCTGCTGGGATTTCTGCCTTCCTATGCGCCCGACCTGGCGGCGAAGTTGTTGCGTTATTATTGGTTCCGGCTCGCTGATGCAATGGTGCCGCTGATGGTCGCTGTGCTGGTAGTGCGGATGGTGTTGGACCAGCGACACAAGATTCGTGTGCTCGGATTGGTTGGGTTGCTGTTAGCCGTGGTGCTGTGTGGCAACTCTGTCTATCGCTCGGCTAGCCGAGCTGTGCCTCCCTCTGTCAGCAACGATCTCTTGGGCTTTGAAGCAGGGGCGTCCGCTGAGGTTCAGCAGCAGGTTTATCGTGATTGGTTGAACGTCTGCCGATGGGCTCGAAACTCGTCGGGTGAGCAGGAAGTGTTCTTGACTCCTCGGAATCAGCAAACCTTCAAATGGTTCACGGGTCGGGCAGAGGTTGTGAACTGGAAAGATGTTCCACAGAACCCCTCAGCCTTGCTCGATTGGTACGAGCGGTTCAAAGAGGTCTATCCAAGTCGGATTGGAAATCGAAGAACAGCAAATCGAGTTTCGATCCGGTATCCTTCTCTGCTAGCACTGAGAAAAAAATATGGCGTGCGATATTTGATCGTGGATCGAAGAGTGACGGGAGACAACCTGCCGTTGCTACGCATTTATCCGATCGGAACAGAGACCAATCAAACGTATGCGGTTTATGAGTTGCCTTATCCGCCTGATGACTCGCGTTGACATTCATGCGGTTCGTCATTGCCCGTTGGCTGAGCTTGAGATGCAGAGCTGTGGGCTGAGATGCACTTTTCTATTTTGCATCTTCAGGCTTATGCTCAAACGCAACGTTGCGTTTGAGCTCCGGTGCTGACCCGCCAGTCATGATTGGCAGCGTCTCATAGGAAGGCGGCGCGTGCGGGGCGGCGGGTGCGGGGCGGCGGCCGCATCGGGTTAGCGGACGAATGATGACGGAGGTTCATCTGGAAGCCGACGAACATTGATCTCGTCGAGGCTCTTGAGGCGGAGTTTCTTGCCCTCTTCACCTTCCGGAATGTCTTCGAGTGACTGGTTTTTGAGCTCTTCGGGTGTCAGTGGGGGAGCGGTTTTGCCAGGCTGCTCGTCAGGCGAGGAGTCGTTATTTTCCGGATCGAACATTCCCTCAGTGCGGAGTCCCTGTTGCTCACGCTCTCGAGCGTCCGTGGGTAGTGGCTGGTCACGGTCGGTGAGCTTGGCCACTTTGCCACCAGCAGAATCAAAAATGCTTCCCACACGGCCAGAGTCTCGTACGGTGCGCTGCCACGAGCCACCAAACGCCGGGTAGTCGATATCTTCGCAGTCGGAGCACAGGCGACATCCAGCCAGTGGCAGCAGGCAGAGTGAAAACAGGCTTGTTAGCACGAGGTGACTGGCTGTCATTTTTGTGCGAAGGGGCATCCGACTGACCTTGATTCTTGGCTGAAACGCGATGACCAATGCGTGGTCTTCGGTTTGTATCGGTCAGTGGAGATGTTCGCTTTAGGAAAGCTTTAACGATTGGGCGTTTCGCTCGGCCATGGAGTCCCGCAGGCTAGAGTTGGCAAGAACAAGCTGAGCCAGTTCCTGCCACTGCGAATCGGCTTGCTGCATCGTTTCGCAAAGAACCTCCACATCATCCCAATCTTCTTCGGATTCAATCGAAAAACGTAAATCGTCCCGATTGAGCTTCTCTGGAACGGGAATGAACTTTAAGTGGTAGGCGCCGGGAGCAGTCATTAGCCAGGCGGCCAAAGACCCGACTTGTTTATCAACCAATCGGTCAACATTGCGGCGTAGGCGACGTAGCGTATCAGCGTGGCAGGCCTCGCCTGTGAGTCCCAGTTTGTCCATTGCGACTGGATCGCCATTGCCAGTTCGGTAGCCAACGTAATCGCAGCTCTTGGTTCGAACTGCTTTGGCTAGCATTTGGTCGATCAGCGTCGGATCAATGAAGGGGCGGTTGGCTGGCACGTAGAGGACCCACTCGGCGTTCCTAGCATCTGCTGCTTCGCAAAGTCGCTCGCAGACATGGCTTGCGGGCAGGTCAATGCAGTCAACATCTGCAAAGCCAGAGGTGAGGATTGTTGTTGGCAATCCAGCACCAACGACGAAAATACGTTCCACGAGTTGGCACTCGCTTAACCGCCTTGCCATGCGATTGATCAGCGTTTGGCCCCCGAGCTTGCGGGAAGTGAAACGGGCAGCGAGTTGTGAGCTGGCTGTCGTTGAGAAGTCACCGAGGTCAATGACAGCGATCGCAGTTGTCGTGGCTGTGGGCATTGCTTTCTCCATTTTCGCAGATGCACTAACGGGGATGCGACTCCGAATTTCGCAAATCCCACGCGACCCGCTCAGTATGACGCATGTAGCCAGTGGCGGTCTAGCGTGAACCAAACCTCGTTTTTGTCGTTTTTTTAAATTTCCCCTCAAGTCGCTCTATCTTTCATCCGGGGCGTCCTGCCAAAAGAGAGGCAGGCAAGGCAGAAGGATCTGCCGCTCGCCGAGATCTCGTCGACTTATCTCATCTTTCCAGTTCCAGAACGGAGTTTTTACTGGTGCTTGACCTTACCCAAATTACCAGTCTTGTGGATGCTGTCATCTTTCCGTTGATCGGTAGTATCGCTCTGATGTACGCCAAGTTGAGTCGTGGTGTGGTGGCACGGCGTGCGGAGAAGCAATTCTTTGCTATTTTAGTCGTGCTCACTGTGGTGACTTTGCGAACCGTCATCACGTGTCACGAGATCTGGATTGTGCACACGATGAGTTTGGGTGCATTGATTGTTTGCAGTTTGCTGATTCCCGGTCAGAATGAGACTCCTGATCAAGATCCAACCGTAGCTGTCTAGAAGGCAGTTGAGAACCTTTCATTTGCAACTTGCGTTTCACTGATGCCTGATTCTGATTCTGATGCGACAGCTCGTTTACCTGCGTCAGTGGAAGTGACCCCAGGCGGTCCTGTCGAGGGCGTTATCCGCCCTCCGGGAAGCAAAAGTCTGACAAACCGTGCTTTGATTTGCGCGGCGTTTGCCAAGGGGCGGTCCGAACTGACCGGTGCTTTGCAAAGTGAAGATACCAAGGTGATGATTGATGCCCTGCGCTCAATCGGCGTCGGGATCGATATTTCCGATGGCGGAAAGACCCTCGTGGTTGATGGGCAGCGAACTGAAAGACAGCGAGCTGAAACACAGGCTGCCGAGCAGCAAGCAACGGTGCAGGCCGATGATTCAGGTAAGTTGCAAGAGCTTTATGTTGCCAATAGTGGCACAACTGTTCGCTTTCTTGCGGCGGCTTTGTCGGCTGCGGGTGGACAATATCGCCTTGTTGGTGTGGAACGCATGCACCAGCGTCCAATTGGCGATTTAGTGGACGCGTTGCAAATGGTCGTTGATGGGCACATTCAAGCGATCAGCCCACGCGGATGCCCGCCGGTCGAGATTCGGTGCAACGGCTGGAAAGGAAACAAGTTAGAGGTGGGAGGATCCGTCAGCAGTCAGTATCTGAGCGGCTTGATGATGGCGGCACCACTGGTGTCGCAAGCCGATGATTCCTCGGAGTCAGGCCAGGGAAAGGCGTTGCTCAAGGCGCTGTCGACGCAAATTCTCGTGTCTGGTGAATTGGTCTCGCGGCCGTATGTCGACATGACTGCCAAGGTCATGCAGAGCTTCGGGGCAAATCTGAGTCTCAAGGATGAAGGTTTGCTGAGTGAGCCAGCGTTGGTGGTGGAAGTCGAGGGAGGTGGTTACTCGCCGACACCCTACGAGATCGAACCAGATGCCTCCGCAGCCAGCTATTTTTGGGCTGCCGCCGCAATCACTGGCGGTAAGGTAACCGTTCAAGGCTTGAGCCGCGGAGCGATGCAGGGTGATGTTGGCTTCTGCGAGGTGCTCGAGAAAATGGGTTGCCAGGTTCAATATGACGATCACTTCATTTGTGTTCAGGGGCATCCGCTACAAGGTGTTGATGTCGACATGAATGAAATCAGCGACACTGTTCAAACTTTAGCAGTGGTGGCATTGTTCGCGAGTGGCCCGACGCGTGTTCGCGGCGTCGCGCACAACCGTTTCAAGGAGACAGATCGGATTGGTGATCTGGCACGAGAGCTGCAAAAACTTGGGGCGACCGTCGAGGAGCATGAGGACGGCCTGACAATCCATCCCATTGATCAGAGTCAGGAATCCCCAGCGGATCAGAAGGTTGTCATCGAGACGTATCACGACCATCGCATGGCGATGAGTTTGTCATTGGCAGGCTTGAGGATCCCCGGCGTTCAAATCGTGAATCCCGCCTGTACCGGGAAGACCTATCCAGAGTTTTTTGCCGATCTCGAATCGTTGATAGGTCGATCGCATCACTGGTTAGCCAGTGGAAATCATTAGGTGGAAGTCCATTGGGTCGACGGTCAGTAGATTTTTTGGTCGCTGGTAGACGTCGCTGGTAGACCATGCAGCTGGCAGGTTAAGCAGCTGGCACTTTAACTTGTCAGCGCCTTGTTCATGAGAGGCGAATCATTAATGCCAAGTACCTTATCTGATGCTTGTCGAGGCCATTCATGTTAGCTTCAAAGCTCGCACTCGTCTGCACGGTACCCTTCTGATCGTATCAGTGTTGCTGGCCTTGTTTTGGCATCCGGCATTTGTGTGGTTGACCGTCTTCATGGGTGCTAGTCTGATCTTCTCTGGCTGGGCGGATTACTGCGGTTTTGCAGTGATCTTCCAGCGTTTGGGTAGGAAGTAAGATCATCAGGCACGACTGCTTGCCAGTGAAATCGCTGCTTCTGTTGGATGAGCTTCTCGCTCATTATGTCCCGCCGCTGGCTGACGTCGACTGATCGACTTTGGTCGGTGGCACTTTGCTTTTGTCTGTTTCGCCTGTGCCTGTGTCCGAGCCATCATCCACCGGGGCGTTCCCTTCTGCGTCTTGCGGCGTCTTGGGTTGATTCAATAATTGTGAGTTCCGACTTTGCCACCCTATCGGTAGTTCGCCGTCGGATCGGTTTGCCATTTGTTGCAGCACGATCAGATCCATCGAGTTGCTGCGGAACATGTATTCACCGCTACCTAGTAGCAGGTGCGCACCGTTGGGATGATCACTTTCGAATCCACCGACGTAACCGGGGGCGAGTGGGGGTGTATCGGGTTGTAGATTACGGATGCGTCCCAGTCCTGAATTAATCCGGTGTCCGGCATCTCTCAGGCTGGCGCGGGTGCCGCTCATCCACCCCAGGTCTTCGCTCTCGGGTGAAAGCATCTCACCTACAAATAACGTGTAGCCCAAGCCATCGGTGATGTCATCGTCGGTGATCTTGCGATTCAAGATAAAGGTGCCATTGTTATCGGTGTCGATGGGGGTTTCGGTGGATCCGGTGACACCCGAATAGCAGGTCGCGTTATGACGGATCCCACTTGCTGATGGACAGATGAAAGTCGGAATTCGCAGGTCCCTGACTTTCTCGTTCTGGCTTGCATAGACGCTGGCGTTCTGGTCGATCGCATTGTAGATGACCTTGGAATCGAGCATCGGAAGAATTGCAGCAGCCCAGTTGTGGTGGAATCCCTTGGGCTCGCTGGCGATTGGTCCGGCCTTAGCCTGGGTGCCGATGGGGTAGTGGCCGTTGGTCAAGTTGTACGATGACAACGCAAGCGAAATTCGAACCAGGTTTTGCTCACAGTTGCTTCGTCTTGCTAATTCCCGCATGCTTTGTAAAGCAGGGGATAGCAGGCCGATCAAAACTCCGATGATGGCAATGACGACCAGTAGTTCCACGAGCGTAAAAGCTTTCCGGTTCGTAGAATGTCCAGCGAAGAAACAGTTCATTTCATCTTTTCCGATAGGTGTACCCGCGTGCGTCGGTGAGTTCGATTTCATGTTCATGGCTCTGTTCGGGTCAGTGAGTCACGTTCCTGGTTGCCGATCATCCATCTGGCGGTGATTGTATTACCGTTCCGGATGACTTCGATTCGCTCATCAGATTCCGTATCCAATGGCAGTGTAATATTGTTGGGGCGATTGGCTCCGACGAAAACGCTGGTGGACTCAATCGCTGTCTCAAGTTGTCTTGTGGATTGCCGTTGTCGCTCCGCACCGCGTTCGCTGATTACGCTACGGAGTGCAGTTTGAGTGAAGGCCATCACGACCAACGCGGTAACGAAAATCATCATCAGAAAGGCAGCGCCTGTTCGATTAGAACGCCTCAGCTTTGACAATTGTGATTCCGACGGGGGTAGCGAGTGGGGGCTTGGCTGCCGCGTTTGTTTGGCACTCATTATTCCGTGTCCCCGTCTTTCAGGTTGCCCTCGATGATCCACGAATTGTTTTCGCTCGGCAAGTTGACTCGCAAGGTAAGTCGAGTTGACGCTGCAGTCATCTGTGGTTTGGAACCTTTAGGAAGCAAGAAACGTTCGGAACGAACTGTTTTCTGCCCCGCGATTTCAGTGAGCGAAAGACTGTCTTCTGACTCATTCCAGTCATAAACGGTGGAAGATGCTTTGTGCGTCAGCGTAACCGGCCAACGAAGGTTTCCGGGGTTTAGGTTGGGAGTTCTGGTGGCATCTGCTCGTAGGGTACTCGCTAGCCGCTGGATATCCCGCCTGCTTTGCCTGCCACGTGCGGAGTCGATTCCATCTTTGGTGAGCGAGTTGATAATACCGACGCTGGCGATCGCCAAGGTGCTAAGCAGAGACAGCGTTACAAGCGTTTCGACCAGCGTATAGCCAGCAGGTTTGGATTGGCATCGCAACCGCGTCGCATGGGATGGATTCACACGAGTGACGCAGGCCGAGGCGACTGTACCTGTCTGAACCGGGGGCTCGGGTAGTGAGTCGTTTTTATTCATTCGCTGTCCCCTCCTGCTTTTCCGGTGATGGAGTATTCGTACCAGAGGGTGTCTCGGTGCCCACCGGCAACTTGTCAGACGTGCCTAGTTTCCAGCTATGTTGAACGGTGATGGGGGTATCTCCCTGGCTGACCGTGATCGTGAAATGAATCCCCTTCAGTACAGGTCCGGATTCATGTTTGCTTGTGAATTCACTGCTGGTGATGGCCACGCCAAGGCTTTGCAGTTCTGACAGTTCGGTGGCAACACTGTTTGCGAATGTGCTGGCGTTTTCGATCTTGGTCTGATTCAATCTGTCTGCGGCATTTTCTGCGACAAGCACTGCTGCGGTTTGCGTGTTGGCCTGTCGCTGCAGTTGATTTCCCGCATGTGTCCATTTCAGCAGGGCGATGGAGCAGCTAGCCAAGATGACCGAAGCAATTACGCATTCGATGATCAGGCTTCCGGTTCTGTTTCGTTTGTGGAATCTTTGGAAACGCATTTGTTTTGCCACTGGTTGCAACGATCTTGCCGCAGGCAGCAACGGTGGTCGGACGCTCGGTCTGAGTGCCGTATTTTGTTGCTTGAAGCAGTTGTTGGGGTACATCGTGAATAGACGGACTGTGTTTATGAAATTCGGGTAATCATCGTTGTGAGCTGTGTGAAAAATGATGCTGCGAATGGTGCCGCAGCGGCTGCCAGGCAAAGAATTGCTGCTGGATAAGCTATTGCCATGATCCAATTAAGGTTGGCATCCGCGTGACGGATATTTTGGCGACTGATGTTACGTAGTATTTCGGCTTGTCTTGTTGGCGTCGCGTCTTCAAGCCAGGCACAATCCGCTGCGTTTATCCAGCCCGCTCGATAGATGACGTTGGCGTCGGTGTAGCCGTTTTGTATTTCCCGCAATGCTCTTAGGAACTGGCCGCGTCTACTGCCGTACAGTATTTTTGCTCCGACTTGGCAAAAAGCATCAAGGGAGAAGCGATTGTCGATGGTCGTTGCGATTCCAGTCAGGACTGCGGACTGTCGTGATGCTGCTACAGGTAGTAGCGGCATCCATGACAGCGTGAGGATTTTCGGTATCAGGCCCAAAATGGCGATGAGATAAAAACAAAACGCAGCGCTGCCAATTACGAAGGCTGTTATTTGTAAAGTAACTGGAGTTCGCATCGCTAACTGCCCCGTAGTGGTCAGCGGCATCTCTGACTGTAGGGATGTCAGGGTCGGGGCGATGAACAACGTGTAAAAACTTGAGAACACGATGAGTGTGAAGCAAATGATGATGAGGTAGAAGAGCTGGCTGGCGATCGACAGGCTGTTGATTTTTTGACGATTTGTCTCGCGATCAGGGTGGCGATTTGAATCCAGCTGAACTGTGCCGGCTGGTAAGGACAGGGCCATCGCAGTTTCTATTTCCAGAGGCACATAGGACGTGACTGCAGCAGCGAATGGTTCTTCACCCGCTGTCAGGCGACGTGCAAAGTTCGCGCACTGATTCCGTATGGGTCCGGAATGCGAAAATGCCTCGGCGGTTTGCTGGATCCGACCATTGATTTGGATGGTGGTTCGTAAAGCCGAGTTAAAGTTTTTGATGTAGTTGCGCCGCCTGGCTGCATATACGTGTGCATAAAACAGCAAGAAAAAAACGCCTAGCAAAACGCCGAAAAAACTAAAGAAGTAGATCAGCGACAAGGAAGCAACACACAGCAAGACATACTGCAAGGTAACAAGGGCGACTCTGGTAACTGACTTTGATGGGGATGATCTTTTCATTCGCTAAAATCCAAGTTGGAGAATGCTGCTGGTGAGCGTGCGAAAAAAATTTCCGAATGTCGATGTAATCGCCAGCCACAAAATAAGACCAGCGGTGAGCGTGGCTGCTACCGGTATGGCAGCCAGCAACAGGCTCAGCG
>CAXGRW010000106.1:0-11266 GCA_964012125.1 uncultured Rhodopirellula sp. | reverse complement strand
CAAATCATGCAGGACGGCAGAAATGCAAATTTTGTTGAACGCACCATGATTGTAATGACGGATGGCCGCCACAATCGGGGGCCAAATCCCGAACGAGTTACCCGACGACTGCATGATAACGGCATCACGCTCCACACCATTACGTTTGGACCTGACGCTGACCAGTCACGGATGGCAGGCATTGCACGCCTTGGGGGAGGCCGACATTATCATGCCGATAACGGAATCCAGCTGCAAGAAATTTACCGCGAGATTGCCTTAACACTCAGTACGATCATGACCCAATAGTCGACAGGCAAATCCATCACGAGGATAGTAGAAGACAAATCACACCCGCGACTCTCAGGCGATCAACGCGAGACTAGCTGCATGAAATCCAAACGTCACAACCGAGGGCAATGTCGCCAAGGCACAACCATGCTTGAATTCTCAGTGGTTGCACCATTGCTGTTCCTGTGCTTCTTTGCGGCATTTGAATTCTGTCGAGTCGCTATGATCAGACACACTGCTGGCAACGCGGTCTATGAAGGTTGCCGCAAAGCGATCATACCCGGTGGAACCAGTGGTGAAGCAACCAACGAAACTCGCCGAATCATGAACACGCTTGGGGTAACCGATTTCAACATCAGTGTGATCCCAACTCACATTCACCCAACAACCCGCGAAGTGACAGTGCGGATTGAGGTGCCTCTCAATCAAAACAGTTTTGTTCCCAACCAGTTTGTGGCGGGCAAGGAGATCGTCCGCGAACTCACTTTGTATCGCGAAGGCTCTCAATAGCCCCAAAGATGTTTGCCCGAACCCTTGCAACAATGTGATTCGGGACGGTCAAACCAGGACCGCGAAACGGTCAAATCACGACCGCGAAATGGCAAGAGCGTCGTGTTTCACCCGATACTGACGAACCGGCGACCTGATGTTGATCGGCACTCAAGCAAATAAAACCTTCTTCAGGTGCTCGACTGCTTGTTCCATCGCGTGATATTCCGTGACTCGTTGTTGCCCGGAAACGCCGAGAGCCTCACGCTGCTGTTGGTTCTGTTTCAACTCTTCAATCGCATCACATAACGCGTCAAGACACCCCGGCTTTGTAAGCAAACCGCCTCCGGTCGATCCAAGTAACTCTCCGAAAGCTCCATGATCGGGCTGGATGACAGGCACACCCGCAGCCAAGGACTCCAGCACAAAAAGTCCTTTCGGATCTTGATAATCCGTCGGCACTGAAAACAGGTCCAGCGATTTCAAGAAGCTCACTTTCTGAACCAAGTCAGGACTACCGTGATAAGTAAATCGGTCTGACAACTTCGCCGCTTCAAGTTTCTTTTGTTGCGTCTGATAGTATTTCCTGTTGGATTCACCCAACCAACCAGACGCATGCAAGGTGAGGTCAGAATGCTCGGGTTTTGATGCAAGCCGTATGAATGAATCAACGAGATGATGAAACCCTTTTTCAGGTGCGATCCGAGCCATATAGCCAAGTCGGAAACTCGCATCGGAATCTGACCGTTGAAATAGACTTGAAGCCGCAGCGTGGGCAGCGGTCGTACGCTGATTGATGCTAACTTCGTCGCGATCAAATGGCGTTACGTCGATGGACAGGGGAGCAATTTCAAAACGCTCGGAAGGGATCTTCAGCATCTCTCCCATTTTGTCGGCATAGAACTGACTATTGACTACAAATCGATCAACTACTGGAACCAGTTCCTGACACAAGCGAATTGCCTCACCGCGAGCCTGATCGGGAAGATGGTCAAGAAAAATGTCATCCCCTTGGAGGACAATGACCAAGCGAGTGTCCGGAAGACGTTTGCGAATACTCGGCAAGGCGCCGCCGATCAAGATATTGCTCAAGACGAGCGCATGCGGCTGGACTTCCCCAGCAAGCCAATCTGTCAACCTGGCAACTTCCTGCGATTGCCTTCCGTCGGCACCCCGCAACATTGATATTGCCAGTTGCCCTAACTGGTTTGCGTCAGTCGCATGAGACCTGCGTGTCGCCAACCGTATCAAAGGAGACCAATCCAGTGTGCGACGAATTGACGCCGGCACGTGCTTGAGCCATGGCATCCGCTGGAGCAGGTAAATGTGAATCCCACCGAAAAAAACGCGGGGATCAGCAATACTTAATGTATCGGTGCGGATGGGGGTATAGACAGGCTGCAGCAGGCAGTCGACGCCCTGATTTAGCAACTCCCGAGCGAGGGCATTGTCATGCATGCAACTGCCGCAGTACATCCCGGCCGCCCCAGCCGTCAAGAAAACAACCCGCTTGGGATGCTCGTCCGCAGAAAGTTCCGCTGTGTCCCCGACGTGGTCTTTGGCAGACAAACCACCAGCGTCGTCAGCAAAATCATGAATCGGCTGCTGGGCGGAAGCCTGACGGTTGGAAAATGCTCGTTGTGACAATTCCTGCCCGCTCCTATACTCCGGTGCCTGATTTCCTTGATCGCCATGTTTAGCCAACCGTAGCAAGCCACTGGCAATTCTAGCCTAATGCATTGTTTTTGGCCGGTAACCCCGTCCGATGCGACATTGGAAATCTTGGCGTCAAACTTAACATTAAGCCGATTTTACCTCATCAGGCAGCGAATCCCGAGCCACCTCCCGCAACATCGTTCATTTTGATTGTCTACCGCTTAAATCTGTGGAATTCATGAACGTTGCCCAACGGCAAGCGTCTCCGGTTTTCAAAGCAGACCCACGACACTCGATCCCAGCCAACTCATGGCCGAAACCCCAGTTATCACCGAAACAAGTCAAGCCAACGCCCCTTTTTACTGGGGTATCGATATTGGCGGAACCGGAATCAAGATTGGACTGGTTGATTCGAGTGGTCAAACGCTCGTTTACGAACGTATCGCGACCCGCGAAAGCGAAGGCCCTGATTCGGCGGTCCAGCGAATCGTCGAGATCGTGCGGTCAAACGAGCAGCGACTAGGGATTGCCAAACTTGTCGGCCGCATTGGTCTGGGTGCCCCGGGCCCCATGGATTTGCAGGGTGGGCTGTTGGTCGAGCCCCCTCAACTGCCAAGCTGGTGGAATTTCCCAATTCGCGACGTGATTTCGCATTCACTGGAACGCCCCGTGTCCTTTCTCAATGATGCCAATGCAGCGGCTTACGGAGAATTCTGGCTCGGCAGTGGGCGTGATGATGGCTCCATGGTTCTGCTGACGCTTGGGACTGGTGTTGGCGGTGGTATCATCGTTGACGGAGAATTGGTCAACGGCGTGAACAGTTTCGGCAGCGAATGCGGACACATCGTCGTGGACTCCTCGCCTCAGGCACAGTTGTGTGTTTGGGGTGGAGGCCGAGGACAACTCGAGGCGTACGCATCAGCAAGTGGCGTCGTGCAACGAACTCGGCAAAGACTGACCGAAGGCCAGCAAAGCAGCCTGACTGGACTGCTGGGCGGACAGGACAGTGAACTGACTGCCAAGAAAGTCTATTTGGCAGCCGTTGAGGGTGACGCATTAGCTTTGGAAATCGTAGACGAGACAGCTCGATGGCTGGGGATCGGCGTCACGACGCTGGTTCATACACTCGACCCAGGATCGGTTGTCTTAGGCGGGGCCATGAATTTTGGTGGTAATGAGTGTCCGATCGGCAAACGCTTCCTGCAGGGAATCGTTGACGACTTCCGTGACCGCACCTTTGACAACGTTTTTGCCGGCACGACTATCAAGTTCGCCTCGCTCGAAGCTGATGCCGGCTACTTGGGCGTGGCTGGCTACGCCATGAAAGAAGACCTGGCCGATTGAGCGTTTGACACTCGCACCGCCTTAAAACACAGCCCGCATAGAAACTGCAAACTCAACACTGCACCTGTAAAACCACACATGTCAGAAAACATTCGCAACTTCTGTATCATCGCACACATCGATCATGGCAAGAGTACTCTCGCCGATCGGTTACTGGAGCACACCGGAACAGTCACGCGTCGAGAGATGAAGGATCAATTACTGGATGATTTGGAATTGGAACGACAGCGGGGAATCACCATCAAGGCTCGTGCTGTCGCCATGAACTTCAAGCGAGGGGGCAAGACCTACGAACTGAACTTGATCGACACCCCGGGACATGTTGACTTTCAGTACGAGGTATCGCGTTCGCTTGCATGTTGTGAGGGAGCGTTATTGTTGGTCGATGCATTCCAAGGGGTAGAAGCTCAAACCGTAGCCAATGCCTATGCAGCGATGGATCATGAATTACAGATCATACCCGTCATCAACAAGATTGATCTGACTCATGCCCGCCCGGACGAAGTCGCCGAAGAAATGATGAATTCGCTGGGCACCGACCCTGACGACTGTGTTCGAGTCAGCGCCAAGACCGGTGAAGGAGTCGATGCGCTGGTGGACGCGATTATTGAACATATTCCACCGCCATCAGGTGATCCCGATGCTATTTTACAGGCAATGGTTTTTGACTCAAACTACGACGACTATCGGGGTGCGATCACTTATGTGCGGATCATGGAAGGCACCGTAACCAAAGGCCAAAAGATTCAATTCCTAAGAGCGGGAACCCAACACGAGGTAGTCGAACTGGGAAGATTTGTTCCTCAGCGTGAGGCTTGTGATTCGCTGAAGGCAGGGCAGGTTGGATACCTGATTTGCAATATCAAAAGCCTAGGTGATGTTCACATTGGTGATACGATCAGTAACGCCGGTAAGGTAGCAGCAGAGCCATTGCCAGGTTATGCCCGCCCTAAACGCATGGTGTACTGCGGTTTGTTCCCAAGCGACGGGCAGGACTTCAGTGAACTGCGTGATGCTTTGGAACGACTTGCTGTCAACGACCCGAGTTTTGAATTTGAACCCGAAACCAGTGACGCACTCGGCTTCGGTTTCCGCTGCGGTTTTCTTGGTCTGCTACACATGGAAATTATTCAGCAGCGTCTGGAAAACGAAGCGGATATCGACCTCGTCCAGACAGCTCCCAATGTGACTTATGAGATAGTCAACAAACGGGGTGAGACGATCAGCATCCACAAACCTCAGGACGTGCCCGATCCGGGAGACGTAGAAGAATTTCGTCAGCCGATTGTCCGATGCAGCGTGATCGTA
Source organism: uncultured Rhodopirellula sp. (assembly GCA_964012125.1). GTDB lineage: Bacteria > Planctomycetota > Planctomycetia > Pirellulales > Pirellulaceae > Rubripirellula. The sequence goes on along the minus strand of CAXGRW010000106.1, from coordinate 6,199 downwards.
CCCACCGACTTCATTGGGGCTGTCATGAAGTTATGCCAAGAACGCCGTGGCATACAACAGTCACAGGAATACCTGGGTGCCCAGAGAGCCATGATCACCTACGACATTCCACTGGCAGAAGTCGTCTACGACCTGCATGACAAGATCAAGAGTTGCACACGCGGCTATGGAACACTTGACTACGAGATGGTGGGCTACGAGGCCGCCGACCTTTGCCGCCTCGACATCATGGTCAATGGCAAGCGTGTCGATGCCCTGAGTGTGGTTTGCAACCGAGCAGACGCTGATCGACGTGGAAGAGCCGTCGCTAAAAAGCTGAAAGCTGAAATCGAACGGCATATGTTCGAAGTCGCCGTGCAGGCTGCCATTGGCAGTCGCGTGATCGCCCGCGAAACGGTGCCGGCAATGCGTAAGAATGTGACTGCCAAGTGCTACGGAGGTGACATCACTCGAAAACGAAAACTCTTGCAAAAGCAAAAAGAGGGTAAAAAACGCATGAAGGCGATTGGGAACGTTGAGATCAGCCAGAAAGCGTTCATGGCCGTACTGAGCGATAGCGAGCAAGGTTGATCGAGAACTGATCGCTACAGTGATACCAAACGATGCACTGCTGCCAACCGAAAATGAATTTGAAACGTCCACGGCCCGGAAGGCGGTGGACGTTTTCCATTGGCCTCGGGTGCACTTGGGAAACAGGGTGTTTTTTGCTAATTAAGTAAAATCCTGGCCCGAAACAAGACATTCGCCCGCTGCGACAAGACGGCGGAATGATCGAGAAGGTCGTCGCAAGAGCCTGAAAAACCCCTCATCCCGCCGACACTGCGAGGCCATCTAGGAAGCCACTGCACGGGGGTTTATTCTATGGGCGGCTGAAGACAGCCCTTACAAACCGGGTTTTATTACACCCGCTCCAGATCACGATTGCTGTGTTCCAAATCAACAGGCAGGAACCATAGGCGGCAGCAATCGACGGGAAGCACTTTGTGCGAGGAGCCGGGACTTATTCTTACGCGCAATAACAATAAAGGTGGTAACTGTGTGTGGCTCGAAACGTCTATGGTTTTTTCTAGGGGCGCTCGCCCTGACAACTGTGTGTCTGCCCAAAATGCCGCTTCAGGCTCAGGAATCAGGCACCTCTCAATCCGATGCCATCATCGATAGTGTCGGAGGCACCGTCAGCTCCAGTAATAACATTACCGAGGAGATGAAAGAGGAGCTTTCCGAAACAGCAGCCGCCATCAGAACTGATGGGCTGACAGTGGGCAGCTTGACTGATGGTGAAATTGCAAACAGTCCCTACGCAGCCCACAACGCTTGGATGCTGGTTTGCTGTGCTTTGGTGCTCTTCATGACTGCGCCTGGCTTAGCCCTTTTCTACGGTGGCTTGGTACGTCGCAAGAACGTACTTAGCGTAATGATGCAATGCATCTTCCTGATGGGACTAATGACCGTCATCTGGGCCACTTATGGATACTCTCTTGCATTCGGTGGAGACGGTGGATGGATTGGAAACAGTGACTACTTGCTCATGAACGGTGTTCAACGCGAGTGGAGCAGCACCCTCGGCGAACCAGTCACACCAATGGAAGGTGACATGACCCGAATGACCCACATGTTGTTTCAGGGTATGTTCTTCATCATTACCCCCGCGTTGATTTGCGGTGCATTTGCCGAACGAATGAAATTTGCTTCCATGGTGATCTTTTCGATCGCATGGGGCACTTTGATCTATTGCCCTTTGTGCCATTGGGTATGGGATGGTGGCCCGCTGTCGTACAACGAAACCTCGATTCTGGGTGGCGCTCTCGACTTTGCAGGCGGGACTGTCGTTCATATCAGCAGTGGGGTTTCAGCGTTGGTCGCAGCAATCCTGATTGGACCGCGGATGGGCTATCTGAAAGAACCCATTCAGCCTCACAACCTGACTTACACAGCTCTGGGCGCCGCAATGCTGTGGGTGGGCTGGTTCGGTTTCAACGCGGGAAGTGAGCTGTTATCCGATGGTTTGACAAGCAGTGCTTTTGCCACGACCCACTTTGCGGCCGCAGCTGGGGCGGTCACTTGGGCACTCGCCGAATGGCTCTTTCTTGGTAAACCAACCGTTCTGGGTGCCAGCAGTGGTGCAGTCGCCGGTTTAGTTTGCATCACACCAGCCGCTGGGTTTGTCAACCTTATGCCGGCTCTGCTGATGGGAGCTACCGCAGGCTTGGTCTGCTACTTCGCTTGCTCGTGGTTAAAGCACAAGCTTGGCTACGACGATGCCCTCGATGCCTTTGGTGTTCACGGAATCGGTGGTGGCCTTGGTGCAGTTCTGACGGGTGTTTTTGCCAGCCGCGTCTGTTGGGATGTAAGCAGCGGTGTACCAATCGGCTTGATCGAATCCGGTGGTAATCCAGAACTTGTGATTGGCCAAATCGCTGCCGTACTGATCACCATTGCCTTCGCGGGGATCGGAAGCCTGGTGCTGCTGAAGTTGCTCGATGTGACGATTGGTTTGCGTGTACCCGCCGAAGATGAACAGCGAGGACTCGATATCACCGCTCACGGCGAAGAGGGTTACATGCTGGCGTAGGCTCAGCAAAATCTTGGCCGGACACTACCGGCCTCTGTCGTCCCGGTTCGTTCTTGCGACCACCCAACGCGGCCGTCACGTTCAACGTGGCGGCCGCTGTCAATAGCGGCGTGAACAAGCGAATGACTTAGCAACTAACAAAGGCTGTAATCCTGCAAAACAAGCAAGTACGCTCGTTTCGCAGGCGTGAGCCATCAATCACTGCCCCGGTCAGTTGGTCAGTGCAGAATGTAACCACGTTCTTCGTGCTCAGTCAGGTCAAGACCGCGAGTTTCCGTGGTGGAATCGACTCGAAGGCCAACAAGCAACTGAGTCAGTTTCAGGATTACGATTGTCGCAATGATCGTGTAGATCGCCGCCGATGATGCACCAACAAGCTGTGTCCAAACACTTCCCAAAATACTGTAGCTCTCTAAACCATTCTGATTCCCCCCAAACATTTCCGCAGCGAAAACGCCACAAAGGATTGTCCCGAGAAACCCACCAACACCGTGAACGCCAAACACATCGAGCGAATCATCGTACCCCAAGCGTTGCTTGAGCTTGGTTGCAAATACATAACACAGAAGAGCTGACGAGGCCCCAATTGCCAACGCCCCGACAGGTCCGACATAACCTGATGCTGGCGTGATCGCTGCAAGTCCTGCGATAGATCCGGTAGCAGCACCAAGTACACTTGGCTTCCCCAGTTGCACCCATTCAATTGCAAGCCACACCAAAGTTGCTGTTGCAGCAGAGAGATGAGTGACGAACAGGGCCATCGCCGCGTCACCATTGGCCCCCAAAGCACTTCCCGCGTTGAAGCCAAACCAGCCAACCCAGAGCATTCCTGTTCCGGTGACGGTCATAGTCATGTTGTGGGGTGGCTCCAGCTCTCGTGGATAACCTGAACGTGGGCCCACCATAATGCAAGCCACCAAGGCGCCCAAGCCTGCCGTCACATGAACGACGATTCCGCCTGCAAAGTCCATCACCCCCATGTCACTGTAAGCACCCCCACCCCATGTCATGTGACAAATCGGGACATACACCACCAGAAGCCAAATACTGGAAAACAAAAGGACCGCTGAAAACTTCATGCGTTCAACAAAAGCACCGACCATCAGTGCCGGGGTGATAACCGCAAAGGTCATTTGGAACGCTGCGAACAGAATGGTGGGAATCCCGCTTGCCGGCTCACCATCAGCACTGGTGACATAGACAGAGGAACTGTCGATGCCATTCATCATGACAGCATCCCAATCACCGATGTAACGATTCAGCGAATCGCTTTCTGGTTTTCCAAAGGCGAGCGTGTAGCCGCAGACTACCCAGATGATCGACATCAACGCGGTCAGAACCAGACATTGCATCAAAATCGACAAAACATTTTTTTTGCGTACCAGCCCGGCATAGAACAACGCCAGCGCGGGAATCGTCATGAACAGAACAAGGGCGGTCGACGCGAGCACCCATGCTGTATCACCCGTGTCAACGACTGCCTCCGTTTCGGCAGCGGAGGCTTGCGTACACGACACACCTCCGAGCAATAGTAGTGAGACGAGAGTAAGTACAAGTCGAAGAGAAAATTTCTTAAACATCAGTAAATCGATCCTTAAAAGTCACTTGTTATCCGCCAAGTTCAAGTGCAGAACCGCAAAATCCTATTACAACCCGCAAGAATTGTGTATCAGGGGTGGGAAATCTGGTGGCGGCTAAATCGCTTGGAACTGATGTTTGAGTCCGCTTCACAACGCAACCGCACGGATCAAAGAGAAGACCTAACTCCTGTAATCCCCCTGTTTTACGCTGAATCAGGGTTTTCAAACCCTCCAACGCAGGCACTCATTTTTTTATGCGTGCAACGCGATGAATACTGGATTCTATTTTCTCCAACCCCAGCAAACTCGGTGATGCGTCCAGCATCAGCCGAGTGTCAGAGCAGAAACCGATCACCAAGATGGCTACTCACGTGCGTTTGTATCTCGTTCTGACTGATCAGATTCTCGGTCAACTGGAAACAAGAAACTGCATCCTGCGGTAACGACAAGAGTGGCAGCTGCAATCCACTGAGTCCACGCGAGCCCAAGCTGACTTGCAACCTGCCCCCAGATCAAAGATCCCAACGCCATCGCTAACGCCATGGTCGTCATGTAGGCTCCCATTCCACGAGCACGAATGTGATTTGCTAATGTCATCTGCGCCGTTGCATTAAGGGTCGTTAAACAGATCATCCACGCCGCGCCCATCACAAAGCAGGCGAATAATGCCACTGCATCGTGCCACCATGTGTCTCCTTCTGAGTGGCCGAGGATGAATAGTCCTACTGCAAAGCCGAGCATACTGGCAGCCAAAGTTCGATCCATCAGAAGTCGACGGTGCAAGTCATGCAGCACTCTTGCTGCAACGACAGCACCCACACCGATACTGGTAACCAACAATCCGTAACCCTCAGCTCCCCAAGCCAATTGTTGACGCGCGACCAGAGGCAACAGCGACCAGAGTGCCGTTGCCGGCAGCAGGAACAACATGACCCCTGCCAACACGTTGCGCATGGTGCGTTCCTGCACCACATACACAAACCCTTCCTTCAATGCCGCGCGGTAGGACAGACCGTTAGATGATTCGGTTTTTTCACGTTTCCACAGCAGCAACACAAACAGCACCCCTGCAAAAGATAAAGCGTTCACAGCAAAAGCCACCCAGACGCCAGCTGTCGCAATCAAAACACCACCCAAAGCAGGTCCTGCTGCTCGCGCCAAGTTGAAGCTAATACTGCCCAACGCAATCGCGCGGGCAATCTGCGGCGGCGGTACCAATACAGGTATGGTTGCTTGCCACGTTAAAACGTGCATCACTAAACCTAGCCCAATCGCAAACGTTAGCCCCAATAACGACCATGAGGTGATGACCTGCTGCCAAGTCAACAAAGATAACAACGAAGCAAACGAGAACATCATCAACTGAGTCAGGATCAACAACTGTCGTCGATCGACGCGATCCGCTATGACGCCCGCTGGGATTGCCAAGAAGATCATCGGACCAGACATCGCAATACGGACAGCCGAAACCATTTGCGGATCAGGATCCAGACTGGTCATCAACCAACCCGCCCCCACTTCGTGAATCCACGTACCCAAATTGGAAATCAGGGATGCGATCCAGAAGGCCCTGAAAATGGGCAGTCGCAGCGGCGCCCAAGCAGCCCCATCATCGCCAGACACCGCAACTGAGTTGCCCGACACTGGCGACGGTTCCCTACCGCCCGACATTGGCACCTCGCCCTCGGTCGGGTCCCGACTTGGGTCCTCAGCGTGCTTCAACGGGTGCTCAGAGTCCGGCATGCTGTGCTTCTGAAGTGGAAATACCGCGAATCGAGAATCAGCCCCACGGAACGACGCCAACCCCGTTGAATCGCGGGGCCGGCATCCTCGTGCACTTTAGGTTGGCCGTAAACCCGGGTTTCCCCCACCTGCGAGCGGATTGTGAGCTGCGTTTGTTTGCGGTGAATACGCGGAAGCTTTGGCTGCAGGACTTGTCAAATGATTGAAGTCGAATGTCTTCGGAAACTGCATGGCAGCTATTTCGTGATCGATGGCATCAGTTTCTCCATTGACGCGGGTCAAATCTACGGCCTGATCGGTCTCA
>CAXGRW010000105.1:0-11300 GCA_964012125.1 uncultured Rhodopirellula sp. | reverse complement strand
ACTGGCCGAAAAGCTTGCGTCGAGGCCCGATGCGTTGGACGCCCAATATCACGAGCTGTCCTTCAGCAGCGGCAGAGATCACATCAACAGGATCATCACTCTTGATAACGACCTGCTCGGAACTTCCAAAAACATTGTCATGAGCCATTCTGTCCAGATCACGTTTGGCACGCCTGAATTCAGCCGCATCTACAGCAGCGGGCAGAACACGTATGAAAGTCACCTTGCATTTTTGTTGCCGCGAAAAGCTTGCCAAGAGTCGAGCGAGTAAATGATCGTGCCCTCCACGTCCTGCGACCGGCACAAGAATTCGTTGAGTCTCTGACAAACTCCATGACCCAGAAGCCCTGAGAACAACAACGTCACTCTCAAGTTGCCCCAACAATGTCTCCAGTGGTGAATCGGCCTGATCGCTATCGATTTTACTGAGCCCCAAGAGCACAGATTCACAACGATGCAGCTTGGCAACACGCGCAATCTCGGGCATCGGATCTGGGGATACCGTTGTCAGGGTCTCCACGGCAACCTTAAGCTTCGACGATGCTCGGATCAACTCACTTAGTAACGTCTGAGACTTATCAACGGGCGCGGGATCTGCATCGGGATCCCACGAACTAGGGGCGACCACAACCGTCTGCAACAATACGCGGCCAGCAGCGGCAGGTACCAGAGTGTTGGCGAGTGAAATCATTGCTTCAGCATTGCGAGGATTGGCGATCGGCACCAACACCAATGGTGAACTGCCCCGCAATCTGAGTAGCTCCGGATTGGCAGCCATGCTGGAAACATCTTTCAGCCGTGCCCGCCGAGCAAATAGCGTCAAGAACAGGATGCCACCAACACTGAGCCAAACCACAGCGATCGTTCCAGCTGAAGGCACAACCAGTCCCTGAAACACAGCCAAAGCCACGCAGGCCGTACCTCCTATCACCGGCACAGCAGGGTACCACGGGGTTTGAAAAGGTGGCTGAATAACGCTGCGACGCCTCACTAATACAGCCAGCCAATGAGCCATGGCAAAAGTAATCAAGAAGATCAAGCTGGCGGCAGCCCCAGCCGCCGCGACATCCGGCAGCGCAATCACAAGAATTGAAATCAGCCCAGCCGTTACCGCAATGGCATGAACGGGCGTGTGCCGACGAGGCGACAACCGGCTCATCACCGATGGCAACGTATGATCACGTGACATCGCCAATGCAATCCGCGATGCTGCGAAGAGATTCGCCTGCAGCGCCGTGAACATCGATAGCACAGCAGCTACGAGCACGAATCCATAACCAACCGGCCCAAGATAGTTCCGGGCGGCAATAGCGACGATCCCCTCTGGATTCCCAGCCGCAGCATCCGCAATACCCTGGCCCGTAGAAACCCCCACGGTTGTAATCACAAACAACAAGGGCAGATAAATCAACAACGCGATGATGAGCGAATACACCATTGCCCGGGGAATATTACGAGCAGGATTCCGGACTTCTCCGCCGACGGCTGCAATCAAATCAAAACCTTGCAAAGCAATGAAACTGAATCCCATCGCTTCAAAAACCCCCACCGTTCCGGACGAAAAGAATGGCTGAAGTGAAGCCTGCGTTTGCGATAGTGGTTGCCAGGCAACGGCCCACAAACCACCCAGAATCAGAATACCGAAGACAAGAACCTTCCCGGCGTTTGCCCAGCTACCACCTCCCCCGGACTTCAACACCAGCCCAACTGCCAGTGTCAGCACAGCCAAAATTGCAATCCATGGCACCAACCGCTGGCCCATTACCCACACAGGCACGACATACCCCAACGTGTCGATACACTCGCGGAGCAGTAACACGGAAAAATATCCGAAGCCAACCGCGTAAAGCATCGCTGCAACGATCGAGGCAAACCAAACAATCCAGCCCACCGCAAAAGCAGCCTCGATCGACAGGACCTTACGGCTGAATGCGTAAGTGCCACCGGACTCAGGAAACTTCGAAGCCATCTCCCCAAGGCTCAATGCCGTCAACAAAGCAATGACGCCATTCAAGGCAAATGCCAACAGGGCAGCGGGTCCAGTCGTTGCAAAAGCAACACCAGCGAGAGCCAAGATCCCGCCGCCGACGATCGCACCAACGCCGATACCCGTTGCCGATCCAAGTCCAATATGTCGTTCGTTATCTGGAACCACCGCATGCTCGCTGAATTTTGGCGTGTTGTGCCGGCATTCTGTCACTTAATCCGACAACGTCAATGCGTGCCGCAACGATCAAAGTCGAACCCGTCGCACGCTGATGAGACGTACATTCAGAAAGATAACGTTCGCGTTGGTGTGACGCACAACCGGAATGACACCTCCAGCCATGCGTCTCATCTTGAAAATGGATAATGAACTCAGTACTGGCTACTGCCTTAAACAATAGGTTGCCACCCGGGTGCATAGTCCCGTCCCCATAACGCCTGAGCTGCGGGGTTGTCCTTGATATGGCCATTCGCCGGGTTTGTGTTGACAACACTACCGGTGCGATACGCGATATTGCCGAGATGACATAGCAAGGTGCTCTTGTGAGCGATTTCGATATCAGCGTTGGTTAATTGCCCGGTACGTACACCGTTGAGAAAATCAGCAAAGTGATCTTTATCACCACCAGCACCATTACCAGTTTCTATTTCTTTTCCCTTCATGTCGTACATGACATAACCTGTTCCCTGCTGCACAAGTGAACCCTCGGAACCATGAAAGCTAATTCCAAATCCAGAGTCCTGTGCTCCTAGAGGTGACCAGCTCAGCCCTTCCCAGGTAATGGATTTTCCTTCTGGAAAATCCATCGTCACCATTAAAGTATCGGGCGTTTCCTGATCATCATCATGACGATACTTACCCCCACCAGCAGTCACACGACTGGGGTAGTCTACTTCCAGCCCCCAGCGTGCCACATCGATACCATGCACCCCATTGTTGCCTAGTTCACCGTTACCCCAATCCCAGTGCCAATGCCAGTTGTAGTGCACGACATTATCTTTAAAGGGTCGGTCAGGCGCTGGTCCCTGCCACAAACGCCAATCCAGCCAATCCGGTGTATCCACGGTCTTGCCTACCCCGATGGAAGGTCGGCGATTGTTGTACCAAGTACGTGAATAAAGCACCTTACCGATTGCCCCATCATGGATACGCTGAATGGCTTCAACGATACCTGGCCATGAACGTCGCTGCGTTCCCATTTGAACGATACGTTTATTTTTTCGAGCCGCAGCGACTGCCATCTCGCCTTCCTCGGGAGTGTGACTGCATGGCTTTTCAACGTAGACGTGCTTACCAGCAGAGCAACCCAGAATGGTAGCCGGCGCGTGCCAATGATTTGGCGCCGCCACCACCAGCACATCGACACCAGTGTCATCAAGAATGCGGCGAAAATCACCGACAACCTTGGGCTCTTTCTTCTGAACTTCACCTACCAACTCACTGACTCGACCAGCAGCTCGAGTATCAACATCACAGACATAGGCAACCTCAGTATTGCCCGCCGCCATCATTCCTCTTGCGATTGCACTACCACGACCATTCACGCCCATGATGCCCATGACAACACGATCACCAGGTGAATCTTGCGTTTGATTCTCGGGATCATCTGCATGAGCCGATGATGTCATTGCTCCCGCTGCAGCCAACGCCACACCCGACTTCAAAAACAGTCGGCGATCTCTTTCATGCTGTTTGCTACGAATCGCAGCCACCGAATCCGTTGTCGAGACTGGCTTGTGGATAAAATCACTCATTGGATGCTCTCTCTATCTGATATTTATGATGGGATTTCTTGGCGGGTTGAATCACGAAGGGTTGCCGATGTCCAAAGTCCTCTGCAAGCCGATCGGCGAGTTCGACATTTGCAGGCCCAGCGTGAGCATGAATCATATAACGCCATGTCGTCGGTCTATCTCGGTACAACATGATCGGGGCTTCGCCGCAGACAGATGCTCCCATCCAGCCATCATCTCGCACATGCCATTTGCTGGGGTAAGTTGCATTTTCCGGATGGTCAAAGTATGTCAGGCCTTCGGTGACTCCTGCATCAACTGACCCACTGTAATCCATCCAGGCCGAAGCTTTTTCAAACAGTTTTTTTTCTGTTTGCAAACCATTGCTGCCAGTCAAAATTCCGTCACCAAAAACGGCCGAAATCGATCCAGCCACCCGCACCGCCAGCAAACCAAAGTTAGTTTGTTCCAATTCCAGAGATTCTGAGATGGAATTCAATGTTGTCTGGATTTCGACTAAAACACCGCCGTCGTCCGCTGGCATTATGGCTGTCACTAATTTTTGCTTTAGCAATGGGGCGGGATCATGACCATCGTACCAGCCGAGTTCCACTGCCATGCTCGCCTCATCTGGGCCATCTTGATAGGCGAGCCATTGTTCTTGTCGAATGACCGCGTCAGTCGTGTCAGACCAAAAATCGATCCCAAGAACTTTGTAATGAGCGAACCAGATCGATCGGTGATGATCATGATTCGGTGCCCCTGGGTGCCCCATCCGCGTTAATGGCAAGCCGGAGGGTCCCGTCAACGGAAAGAAGAATGGTCTCGGAGCATCATCCGCGGCGTGCCATCGCAATCGCTCTTGACCATCAACGACAAACGCAACCTGTTTTTGTGGCAAAGGTACCACTTGGCAGCGTGGAGTTCTGGGAAACATCAGCCACCCTAATAATGATCCATTGAGAGAAAAAACTCGTTCAATGGATGGGGGATAAAAGTCAGTGTTGCGGGAAGAAACACAGGCGGGGCACATACGGGATAACCGAATTGTAGCAAATCGTGCCTCGGTTACAAAAAATTGAATCTGTGACCAAACGTGTCACACCATCGTGTCATCCTTGGAATGTCATCAAATTTCCAAGTGATAACAGAGTGAGGTACACGATGTACGAATTCGACGAAGAGAGCTGGGATGAGCAACAGGCTGAAACCGGGCATCTTGGCCGCCCGATAGCAGGATGGCTGATTGAGTGGAAACTGCCAGCAGCCGATCAACGTTTCACCCTGATCCCGAGATTCCTCCAAATTGGCACCGGACAATGGTGTGCGGCGGAGTATGCGACCCTTTTCCCCGAAAGAGCGACGGCAGAGGCGTATGCAGACGAGTTTGGGATTCCGCTGACTGAAGCAGTCAACATCGTGCAGCATCGGTTCTGACTAATTGGCGAACTGACGTAACTCACAGGCACGAGCGGCACAAATGTCCAACAGGCAGGGGAGTAAAGGAGTGCTCGCCTGCCCTATTTTTGGCACAAAGCACGCCAATTCAGCCAAGTTTCAAGAAATTTTCGGCTGCAAACTCGTTGTTACACTCCGAAAAAGCACGTAGACCAAGCGGAAATTCTCACGCAAGTTACAATGGGGCAGTTCAAGGCCTCTCGATTCCCACCTGAAGCTTCTCTGCTCATGACTGTAAGAAACGTTCTGCTCTTAATTGCTTTCCTGGCTCCAAACGCAGCACTGTTTGCTGCCGAACCAGCCAAAGCCGAGGCTGAGTCCAGTAGCGACGGCCCTGCGGCCGGCCACAGCTATCACGGAGAAGCCTTCAATGAAGGACCACGCCAAGCTGCTGTTTTGATTGAAGGGATGTCACCCATCAAATTTGAGACCTCAGCCAAGACGCCCGCCGCACAGAAATTCATTGAGCAGGGAATCGCACAGCTGCATGGATTTTGGTATCTGGAAGCGGAGCGATCATTTCGACAAGCAGCCAAGGAAGATCCTGAACTCGCCATTGCCTATTGGGGCATGACGATGGCAAACGCCAACAATACAGGTCGCGCCCGAGGCTTCATCGATAAAGCCATGGAGTTGCGTAAAGCGAATACCACTCGAAGAGAAACGCTCTACATCGAAGCACTGGATCGTTTGATTCCCAAGCCAAAGAAAGACGACAAAAAACCGGACCGCGAAGCAGAACGTGAAGAGAAAAAGAAACGGACTGAACGCTACCTCAGTGACATGGAACGACTGTTGCATGATTTCCCTGATGACATTGAAGCCCGGGCCTTACTCGCCCTTCAACTTTGGCTTGCAGAACGCAATGGCGTGAAGATAACCAGTCGCTACGCTGTCAATGCTTTGCTAGGTGAAGTATTCACAGCAAACCCGATGCACCCAGCCCATCACTACCGAATTCATTTGTGGGACTCAGCACGCCCAGATAACGCGGTCCAATCAGCAGCAATGTGCGGACCTGCTAGCCCTGGAATTGCCCACATGTGGCACATGCCCGGGCACATCTATTCCAAGTTGAAACGATACAACGATGCGGCGTGGCAACAAGAAGCATCAGCAAGAGTCGATCATGCTCACATGATCCGAACAAGATTGATGCCTGACCAGATTCACAACTTCGCACATAATAACGAATGGTTGGTTCGAAACTTGATTCATGTTGGCCGTGTACAGGATGCTTTGGATCTGTCCCGTAATCTGGTCTCGCTGCCCCAGCACCCTCGTTACAACACATGGAACAAACGCGGCAGTTACAAATATGGTCGCCAACGATTGCTCCAGACATTGACGGAGTATGCACTCTGGGACGAATTGATTAAAGAAGCTGGTGGCAACTACCTGCCGCCCACCGCGGACGATACGCAGCAGGAAGAATGGCTCGGCTGGCTTGCAGTCGCACAATTCATGACTGGTGACACAAAGCAAGCTTCACGCACGCTGCGATCGCTGCAACGTCGTAGTTTGGCACTTCAAACAACGGTTCTGGATCTACAGGACAAGCAAGCAGAAGAGTCAGAAAAGAAATCAGACGACAAAGACAAAGCTGATGAAAAGCCGAAGGATGCTGAAAAATCCGAGAACGCAGAAAAACCTGAGGAAGAAGAGAAACCGGCCCCAACACTTGATGAAGTGAAGCGGCACATCACGCAGCTTGATCAAATCCTTGCCCGAGTCCGATCTGCCGAAGCGGTGAAAAAGAAAGACCTGAAGGTATTCAAGGAACAGCTACCCAAAGGCCGCTTGAATCCCTTGATTCAGGCACAATGGCAAGCAGAAATCGGTCAACTCGATGAAGGAATCAAACTGGCTGAAAGTGCTGTCAAGAATGGTTCCAGTCAGGTTCGACCGCTCGCCGTATTGGTCGATTTGCTTTGGAAGAAGGGAAAAAAAGACGAGGCGAAGAAGCACTTTGTCACCCTCCAAAAAACGGCAAGCACTGCGGACCTCAACACCCCAATGCTGGCCAAACTTGCTCCCATTGCAAAAGCTGCTGGAGCAAAAACGGACTGGCGATTACCGGATCCACCAAAAGAAGACCTGGGTGATCGTCCACCACTGAACGAGCTTGGCCCATTTCGATGGCAACCGTACCAATCGCCTACTTGGGGCGCGAAAGCACCAGATGGAAAACTGGTCGCTGGTGAAGAATTTGATGGCAAGCCACGCATCATTATTTTCTATCTTGGCTTTGGTTGTTTACACTGCATCGAACAGATCCACGAGTTCTCACCACTTTACGATGAGTACAAAAAGGCTGGGATCGATGTGGTTGCGATCAGTACTGAAACAGTCAAAGAACTCAAGGAAGGCTTGGAAAACTTTGGTGAAGAGATCAACATTCCGTTGCTGAGTGATGGCGACAAGCATATCTTCAAGCAATTCCGCTGCTGGGATGACTTTGAAGACCAGCCTCTTCACGGAACCTTTCTGATTGACCACCGCGGCAAAGTGCGGTGGCAAGACATCAGCTACGAACCGTTCAGTGATGCAAAATTCCTACTGAAAGAGTCCAAACGACTGCTGGCACTGCCGTGAATTCAATTTCACAGAAGTGTGATCAAATCAGACTGGCGATCTGCAACCAGCATGGCTGAAACAGCTATCAATGACGATTTTCAGTCAGTGATTGACGTTAACGACTCTCATCACGCTCAGTTTGGCAAAGTCGTGAACTCTTGCGTGCCCTGTCCGTGAAGCCAATTTCAAAAACGGAATCCATCTTCGATTTGACCGTTCTTGATGACGATGGGGATTCCCTCACGAACCTGCAGCACATCATCTTCGCCTTGGTTTTCAACGCCTGCCTCGTTCACGATGTGCACGTTGGAACCAATCCTGCAGTTCTTATCGAGAATCGTTCCTGCAATCGTGGTTCCCGAACCGATTCCGATGGGCAGCGTGTCGTCAGCCAATTTTGCAGGATCGTCAATGAAGTCGGCACCCATCACAACGCTGTCTTTAATAACAACGTTATCACCAACCACAGTTCGCAATCCAATCACACTGTTTGAAATGGTGACGTTTTGACCGATACGGCAACCATCCGCAATCAAGCTGCCGGTAATTTTGGTATCGCCCATGATGGTTGGCGGTAAGAATCTGGGACGACTGTAGATCGGCGCATCAGCGTTCCGAATGTCAAATGGTGGCGAGTTGCCCGCCAAGTTCAGATTTGCTTCATAAAAGGCACGAATCGTTCCGATGTCCTCCCAGTACCCATCAAAGAGGTGGACCTGCACCTTGTGGGAATTGATCGCCTCTGGAAATACTTCTTTGCCGAAGTCTTGATGATCATTGCTATTAAGCAGATCAACCATGGTTTCTTTGTTGAAGATATACAGGCCCATGCTTGCCAGACAATCGCGACCCCGACTGGGAATGCCGTGCGCGTCGATCCAACTGGGCTCCATTCGCACGCTCTCGATTTCCTCGTCGGTCTGCGGTTTTTCGACAAAGCCACGAACCTGTCCACTATCGTCAACTTGCATGATGCCAAGTGCCGACGCGTCTTTCCGAGAAACAGGAATTCCCGCAATGGTGGCATCAGCCCCGGATTCGATGTGCGTCTGCATCATCTCTCGAAAATCCATACGATACAGCTGGTCACCCGAAAGAATCAGCACATGCTCAATCCAGTCTTCTTCCAAGTGCACCAGATTTTTTCGCACAGCATCAGCAGTACCCTGATACCAGTCAGTTCCCTGATTGACGGTTTGTTGAGCAGCGAGCAGCTCGACAAAACCACCATTGAAATGATCAAACGTGTAAGTTTGTCGCAGATGTCGATGCAAGCTTTCGGACAGGAACTGCGTGAGAACGTATGCCCGATTCAATCCACTATTGATGCAATTACTGATTGGAATATCGATCAGTCGGTATTTCGCAGCTAATGGAACAGCTGGCTTGGCCCGAATTTTCGTCAGCGGAAAGAGACGAGTTCCGCGGCCGCCCCCGAGGATCAGAGCGATGGTATTGGAGAGATCCATGAGAGAGACTCTGCTGGTAATACTTTGAATATTGTCTTATCCACAGTTTTTAACCGGCAATCCAAAACTCCGATAGGCTCGGTGTTCAATCTTCACCAGTACTTCTCAAAACGAATGGTTCCAGGCCCTTGTGAGTCACCCTCGTCGCTAAACCCAGCAGCCCTCAACAGAGGTAACATTCCGGGGGTGGAAGGTGCATCCGCTCCAGGCGGCACGTAGCCAATCATGGCTGGATTTCCGCACAAGAATACGTGCGTATTCTCAGCAGAAAGCGGATCACCGGCAGCTTCCGCGAGCTGCCCTGAAGTAAAGAGTTGTTGCAGATACTGCTTGCCCACAAAGTTGGGATGAGACTCATCAAGATTTTCCGGGTCTCTGGTCGTGAATGGCAAATAGCAATACTGCGAATACTGCCGCATCAATTCTGCATGCTCCACGGCATACGCAAGATCCACACGGCGGCGGACGCTGGTAACGTTGACGATTTTACCTTGATGTCCTTCAGCAAGCAGCTTGGCAGTCATTGCGTTATGAGGAGCTTCGCCGGTTCCTGTTCCAAGCATCAACACCGTATCGTTGACCCCAACCTCTCGGAGGGTGTAATGCCCGGTGATTTTCTTCTGAACTTCCAACCGGTCGCCAACAGCAAACTCGAACAGCCTCGGGGTCAACACGGGCGGCTTGTTATCAGGTGAACTCGCTTGTCGCACCAGCGTGATATAGAACTCAAAATGGTCCAACGAAGCTACTGGAGCGACCCGACCATCAGCATCCAGCATGGGGCAGGAAATCGAATATGCCCGACGGGTCAGCTTTCGGAGCTTTTTCTCAGGAATCTCCTCGGGTTGGGTGCCGTGAAGCCTCGGCTCCCAATTTCCGATTCCGAGCGCCACGTACTGGCCTGGCTCAAACGCTGGGATGGGGCTATCCGGACGAATCCTAAAGCGAGCCAACTCATGATTGGCATCGATTCGCTCAATGATCGTTGCATTATAAAATTTTTCCCGAAGCTGAATTGCCTCGGCGGCTTCCAAGGGTGCCGAACCGATCATGTCACTCAATGTGGCTCTCCGCAGGATTGATCGCTGAATCCATTTCCTTCCAAGCGTAACAAACGGCTCAAAACCTCAAAACTCGACAAAATATGCTCGGTTTTCGGGGCCGCATTTGAAACGCAATCCCAATATAATGGATTCGGAAGTCCCCATGCGGGTGAACCGCAATCAACTCCGCCCCACTGCCGAAATGGGCATTCTCGACGATTTTTAAGGCACAAATAGCGATGGATACATCGAAAGGCTGCAACTGCACCTCCTTCTTCCAATACCAACGGCTTCGGAGCGTCGCAACAGCATCGCGAGTCGCTATCGTCGCTGCGCTCTCAATAATCGGGATGTCCGCTACACAAGCGGAACTCTGGACCGACCTGCAGGGCACTCGAACAGTAGAAGCTCGGATGGTCGGATTATGGGGTGAATCGGTGATCCTTGAGTTGGCAGGTGGCAAACGCGTTGCTGTCAAAATGGAGGATCTACGCAGCGAAAGTCGTATCCAAGCACAGAAACTTGCACGTCAACTCGAAGTGTCCCGCGCGGACCGCGTCTCAGAGTTACAGGGAAATGCATCCGCGGCTTCCGCAGCAGCCCCCCAACCACTTCCTACTCCGTCTCCAGCACCTGCTTACCAACCTCCTCAAGCCAATGCCAGTGTCGCTGACTTCATAAACCAAATCGACGATGCGATCACTGACGGCCATCTGGTAGGTGTTTACGATGCATTGCCGCCTAGCTACCGGAAAGATGTTGACGATGTGGTGAAGCTGACAGCATCTCAATTGAATCAAGCTTCATGGCAGGGTTTAGTAGGTACTGCCCAGAGAATGGGTGACGTCATCGTTAATCACCAAACGTGGTTCCTCTCAAGCCCTCGTATTCAAGCTTTGCCAGCGAAGGACTTCGATGCGGTTGAGGAACAGATTCTGCCACTTGCTGATCTGATGCGAGTCGGACTGTCACCAGAAGCTACAAATTTGAATCAGCTGCAAACAGTCAGTTTCGGTCAATGGTTAACTGAACG
>CAXGRW010000104.1:0-11316 GCA_964012125.1 uncultured Rhodopirellula sp. | reverse complement strand
CAATATTCTTGTCAGCATCCCATTGAGTTGGCAACGACTGATTGGTCACACCATCGCCTCGGGGACCACGAAAAATGGGCCAATCCTCAGCCGTACACGCCGCCGAAAACTCACCAACAAATACCAACATCAAAATGATCAAACGATTAGGCATCATTACTTTTCTGGGAAAACAGAGGCGGGAAGGGGTTTCAAAAACCGATCGATTTTGGTGGGAGGAAAAATCGAGTGCCACGACAGGTCCGCGGTCTTGACCTGCCCAGATAATCCAACAAGAAGTGCGTTAGTTGAGTGAAAGTTGTTTTTCTTGAAAAACACAGTCCTCTTGGAGGGACACAGGACCAGTCTAACGGACAGTGATCCATGAGGGATACAATCCGTGAGGCCTGAGATGAATGATTCACCAAAACGCTCAATACGCTCCCGATGCATTGGAGTTTGCAGATTGAATACTGACGAAATGTGCATCGGGTGCCACCGCGTTGTCGAGGAGATATCAGCATGGGCCAACGCCTCTGCGGATGAGCGCGAAGAGATCAACCGTGTCGCTGCATTACGGGAAAAGCAGATAAAGCGGCGGTCTGTCTAGTTGTCGAAGCGCAACTCCGCCAGCAAGCCGGCACCTCCTAGCCGGCTGTCAGTGAATCTCAGCTGATGAGAAGCTCCACTTGCAGCGTAGACTTTTCGCGTGACCGGATAGTCTTCGCCTGAGATAAGCAGCGGTACGGGGGCGGCGAGCGAGATCAGACCATCAAGATCCAGATATTTCACTGCACCAGAGACAAACATCGGGTGTTCGTGACGATCAATCGAGGCAAACCTGAATCCTTGGGGTTCCACGATACATCGCTGTACTGACTTACCAGCTTGGCTACAGGCGGCTGCAACCAAGGGACCGGCCACCTCACCACGACCAATCATACAAACTCCATCCTCACCTGCCGCATAGGCAATCACCGATAGCAGATCATGCGTGCGTTGAGCAAACAGGCAGTGATTAAAGCCATAGGTGTACCCGGAGAACTTGTGCCAGCCCTTGTCTCCACTCCGTTGAAACCACAACCGCTGCGATTGATCTTTCACCCCAGTCGCCGTCAGTTCGCCCTGTCCAAACAGTTCAGGAACGATCACGGTATATCCAACACTCACGAGTAACCGAATTTCTTCCGCAATCTTGCCATTTTCGAAGACGCTCTTTTTTCCGTCATCCGTGACCCAAATCACGCTGACTTTATTATCTGTTTTTGGACGTGGCACAAATTTTTGAATAGAAAGCTCCTCGTTGTGCCCAACATTCCTGATCGTCCCCGATTGAATGACCAACTGTGCTTTTTTGATTGATGACGTTTGTTGGTAAACCACTTTTTTCACCTGATCTCCACGACGACCGATCAGTATTTCCCATGCCGCTCCGATAACATCTCGATAAGACTGCAACCCTTCACTCGATTCAGGAACCAACGCACCGATTTTTTGATCCGAATCCTGCGAAGCCAAGGCAAGCAATCTGGTCTCATGCAAATCCCCGACTTGATCCCCCGACGGCTTAGGGTAGGTGCTACTCCAGACAGTCGCTTCACTTGGACTCAAAGGTAAGAAGTCCCTTTCCACAATCGATTCATATCCCAGTGAAAAGTGCTTATTAAAAAAGGCATACATGGCTGCCCGATTAAGCTGGTTGTAGTTGTGGGGGAATTGAGTGTGAAATACCGCAGTGAGCCTGTCCGCCACCCCCATCATTTGATAGATGTTCTGAAGATCAGGAAAACCACTCGTTTTCAGGTTGATCGTCCAGTCATCCGCAGCGGTCAACCCCAGCGGTCTGGGCGCCGTCGCCGCCGCGATATCAATATTTCCCTGATCGATTCGCAAGAGCGGAGCATTTTCACACGTGCAACCACCCTGCATGGCAGTCGACACCATGACACAAGGCATGCAGGCGGCTATGCGTTCGTCTATGGCACCAAGAATCATCGACTGAGTACCACCACCACTCGCTCCCGTCACGCCAATACGAGACGGATCGACATCATCAAGTTGCTGCACAAAGTCGACGGCCCTCATCGAATTCCACGTCTGCAATCCCATCATGTTCTGAAGCCGAAGCTCCGCTTGGACGCTCATGAATCCCCAATGGTCGAGGCGATCGAGATGTTCCCACCGGTCCGGTCGGTGCCCCAATTGAACGGCATCTGCATAGCCAGTCATGTCATAGTGAAACACGATGCAGCCCATCCTTGCCAATTGCACTGCCCGCGCCTGCAGTGGAAAACGTCCCCCCTGTTTGAATTTCTCGGCACCAGTTTGAATCTGCTTGCTAATGACTTCCTGCCCAGCATCGTAAAAACGTCCATCTTGCCAATGCCCATGCGGAGATAGAATCACTGGGAACGGCCCTTGCCTTTCTTTTGGCCGATACAAACTTCCCGTCACATAGTGCCCAGGGATCGATTCAAAGAACACGCGATCGACCACATAATCATCCCGTTCGACACGTCCATGAATCACCGCATTCAATGGTGTTAGAGTCGGAAGTGGCCACAATCCCTGTGATATCAGGACTCGACGTTTGATCGCGATCTGACGCTGCTTCCACGCCGCGAGGTTAGTCACGGCTTTGAAGGGAAAGAAACCATTGAGTGTCTTCAATTCGCCCAG
This sequence comes from uncultured Rhodopirellula sp., assembly GCA_964012125.1. GTDB lineage: Bacteria > Planctomycetota > Planctomycetia > Pirellulales > Pirellulaceae > Rubripirellula. Next base: position 8,658 of record CAXGRW010000104.1, on the reverse strand, counting down.
TCTATGATCGCCCGACGGTCTGTCTTCTAACACCGTTGGTTTCTCAACTGGCTTCTCAGCGCAAGCCGCGCCCACCATCAAAACAGCACAAAGACCAACCAGATAGCGCATACAAACTTCTCCCATCAATGATGATTGACGAGTGAAAGAAACACTCGCCTCACTTCAATTTATTCACTAGCGTTTCCAAACCGTCTAAATTTTGCTTCAGCGACAACTCAGCGTCTAATTCGGCACGATGATCAAGGATTCCGATCGGTCCCTGATAACCCTGTCGCAAGACTTCCTTGATCATGTCGTGTTCATGCACGCCCTTCCCAATCGGCAGAATTTTGTTTTGATTACCAGCCAGACTAGAGGGATCAGCCATGCCGTTCAAATTGAGGCAGAGCAGATAGGGTTTGACTGCTGCAAATGCTTCAGGGAATCGAACAATATGTTCGTGACCATGGTGAAAGTTATAAACGATACCAACATGTTCTGCGTCTTGATGCTTGCGCAGATATTTGCAGACAGCCGCAAGGTTCTCTGGCTCGCCACCCCAACCACCGTGATTGTAAAGGCCGAGGCGAAGACCAAGCTTGGCCGTTTTTTCCACCATGGGACGCAGTGCCTCTGCCGCTGCTTGTACCTTTTCAGAATCAGCTTTATCACCTACCCCCGGCAGCATCAACCAAATCTGGGGCCGTATTTGATACTTGGCGATCAACGGTTCAAGAGCATCATGCCAACTCCAAAAAGCAAAGAACTCTATGTCGTGCTTTTTATACTCTTGAATTTCCTCTTCAAAGGTTGGCACATGTTCCGCGCGCCAATCATAAGCAACACGTGCCATTCCTAGCTTCTCGATCATCTCAGCCCGTTGCGATGGCGTCCGCTTGAGAGCATCGAATGGCACGATGCACCAAGCAACCAAACGATCACGTTCGAAGATTTCCTTCGCCTCGAGATCCGCTGCTTTCGTCACCACGGGCATCAGCAGCAACCAACCGATCGTCAGTGCCAGACAGCGAATCACAGTCGATTTGAAAACGTTTCCCATCATTACTACCTTTAAATTTACATTCACTTCACAGCAACGATGTAGCAGATCCAACTAGCGTCACTGGGTGCTGTTTCCTGACGCTCCCAGTTGCTGTACTCGTCATCGTCGATGTCGTCATCGTCGTTCTCCCAATAGATGTGACTCTCACTGAACCCAGCTTCAGCCAACATCTCTCGCACCTCAGGAATAGTCCAAAAACGCCAATGATACTCGAAGGCCCTTTTCAATTTACTGCCATCAGCAAATTTGAAACTAATCGCAAAACTTGCATCTGCTGTAATCGGATTGAAGCTGACCTGTTCCCAGTGATACTTGAAGCCCTTCTTTCCCTTGACGATTTTACGTTTATCAACCAGCCCTTCTTCGTAGCATTCACCACCGCCCATCATGTCCATCACCATCACACCTTTCGACCTGAGGTTGGAACGAGCAATTTTGAAGTACTCAATCACTTCTTCACGTGTCTTGAAAATCCAGAACGAAAAATTCTGAGCCGCAAGCACATCCACCGTTGGACGATTTCGCTTTCGCACATCCTGCTCGATCAGCCGAACTCGTTTCTGTTGTGACTTTTTCAGCTTTGCAAGATTATTGTCACGACCCCATTGCAACGTCTCCGAACAGAAGTCCACGCCAATGGCTGTTCGCTTTGATTTCGATGCGACCCAGTCGCAACAGATTGCGAACGTGCCGCAAAAGTCCTCACGCAAATCTGTTGGGCTGGAACCGTACGCATCCCGATAAGCCTGTTCGAAAAACACGACCTCGTGATCAGGTGTTTGTACCGACTTTTGATAACAGTCAAATCGATCAGCGACGGATGCCATCGTTGGCTTGCCTGATTTGATATTTTTGGATTTTGATTTGGACATTCGCGTGTTGCTTAACTCTTGAAGGTAAATATCTTGTCGCGGTACTAAAACTACTCTGCTGCTCGTCACCAATACTACTCGTCACCACATTCAGATGCGGATCCTTTCACCGACTCAACCGTGATCAGCTTTTAACGATCCGAGTTGCATGAATTCAGAGTGCAGGACAATCACTGTCAGCAGACACGCCCCACGAAGTCGATCTGATCATTCATTTTGAACAGGGCATCAGCGCGAAATCAATGATTTCGCGATCCGTCCCAATCCAATTGGTTCAACAGCCTAGCACCTCAGCATTTAGTATTCGAGAAGCCAGTTGGCGGTTTCTCTGGGGAACCGGTTCAACTGCGTTTTTCCAATCGTGACAATTTGGGCCTTGAGAACCAGAATCCCGCTGATCCACCAGCTATCAAGCCACACAGGTGTCCGTCCCACGAAATATCCGACCGCCACCTTGGAATAACTCCACTCAACATCGTGCCCCCGTATATCAAAACCACCAAAATCGCTATCGAGACCGGAATCACACGGCGTTCCCGAACCCCCACTGTAATCAGAAAAGAGCAGAGACCAAATGTCAGACCGCTGGCACCAACATGTAAGGCTGAACGTCCAAAAACCCATAACAAAGTCCCGCTTACCACAATAATACAACCGACCACCCACCAAGAATCCTCACGGGAGCTGATGAGAAGAAACAGTAACACGATCAGTGGAATTGTATTCCCCAAGAGATGGTCAAAATTGGCATGCAAAAAAGGCATCAAAGGAATTCCTAGAATTCCGCTGAGCGACCTCGGGTACAAACCCAGAGACTGCAAGGTGATGGGCAAAATCCAGTCGACCAGGAACACAAGCCACATCGCAGCAACAAACAATCCAATTGCGTAATATTGCTTTTTCACGACGCTACCTTGAGACAGAAAATCTTTCTGATGTGCTGCAGACTGCACATCGGTGTAAACTATCTTAGCAAGCCACAGCCCATGCTGTTTATCACCAGCAACACAAGGGCCGTTGCAACAGACAAGCTGAGCACGGCAAGAGAATTAAAGAAGTCATGCAAACCAGTCAATCAAAAAGCCTGAAACTGAGCACCCGCAGGCAATTGTTCCAGACGTGCGGAGTGGGACTGGGTAAAGCTGCCCTCGCATCAATGTTCGCTGAGGAATTGTTCGCTGAAGAATTTGGAACAAACTCTTTGCAAGCGTCGGAGACCAGACCCCGCGGCCACCACCACCCGCCACGCGTCAAACGCGTGATCTACCTATTCATGGCGGGCGCGCCCAGCCAACTTGACCTCTTTGATCACAAACCAAAACTTACTGAACTGGAGGGGCAACCATTGCCAGCTTCGGTCATCGCCGGACAGAGATACGCGTTCATCCAACCGGATGCCGCTGTCCTCGCTCCTCGCTTCAAATTCAAAAAACACGGTGAATCGGGAGCTGAGTTTTCAGAGGTGCTACCCCACTTGGCCACCGTTGCCGATGACCTGGCGATCATCAGGACTGTTCACACCGACCAGTTCAATCACTCCCCAGCGCAACTTTTTGTGAATACCGGTAGCCCCATTCCCGGACGCCCCGCCATGGGTTCATGGTTGACTTACGGTATCGGCAGTGATGCTGCTGATCTGCCAGGGTTTGTCGTTCTGAAGAGCGGTGGCAATCTATCCGGCGGTGCGGCAATGTGGAGCTCAGGTTTCTTGCCAGGAGAACATCAAGGTGTTCCATTTCGATCCAGCGGTGATCCGATTCTTAATGTTTCAAATCCACAAGGAATCACCCGACAAACCCAACGTGACACACTCGATCTGATTGAAAAACTCAATCAACAACAACTTGACCAGACCGGCCTGGATGAAATAACCACGCGTATGGAGAGTTATGAAATGGCCTATCGGATGCAAACACGAGCACCCGAATTGATGGATCTCAACAGCGAAGACACCGCCACCTTAAGCCTGTATGGCACGTCCACCAAAGACTCAGGATCCTTTGCCAAGAACTGCCTGTTAGCGCGACGACTTGCCGAAAGAGGTGTACGATTCATTCAGCTTTACCACTCCGGCTGGGATCATCACAGCAATGTCGAAAATGGAATCAAAAAGCAGTGCAAACAAACAGACCAGGCATGTGCAGCTCTGATCAAGGATTTGAAACAGAGAGGCATGCTGGAAGACACCCTGGTTATCTGGGGCGGAGAATTCGGGCGAACCCCCATGGTCGAAGCCAGTGCAGCCCTCGGACGACAACTCGGTCGTGACCATCACCCTCAAGCCTTTTCCATGTGGATGGCGGGTGGAGGGATCCGCACCGGTCAAACGATCGGAAAAACGGATGAGCTTGGATTCCGACCGATCGAAAATCCAGTTCATGTGCACGACATCCAGGCGACCATCCTGCACCAACTTGGCATCAACCACGAAAAACTGACCTTCACCTACGCCGGTCGTCCATTCCGCTTGACCGATGTTCACGGTCATGTCATCCGACCACTCACTGGCTAACTGTGACCAGCTGATCACCCCAGTGCACCACCTGCATGGCAATCGCTCAGTACCGAGTGCTTGTACCCTCGATTCGCCGATCCAAAATTATCGAGTTAAACACTGCTTGCATCACTCGGAGAGCGAACGGTTAACAGCTATCATTTCGACCATGAGCCAAACATCCTCCCCACCGCTGATTGACTCATTTGGGCGCGTGCACACCAGTCTGCGTCTAAGTGTCACTGATCGCTGCAATATCCGCTGTTTCTACTGCATGCCAGAGAAGGGTGCTGAATTTGTTCCCAAAGATAATATCCTCTCCTTTGAAGAGATCTATCGGCTTGCAAGATTGCTTGTTGAACAGGGGGGAGTGAGAGACATTCGCATCACGGGTGGTGAACCCTTGGTCCGACAACAGGTTCCGCGTTTAATCAAAATGCTGGCAGGCATCGGAAAGCTCGAGGACTTGTCCCTGACCACGAACGGGATGCTGCTGGCAGAACATGCTCAAGCACTACGCGAAGCCGGTTTAAAAAGGCTCAACATCAGCCTTGATACGCTGAACAAAGAGGTCTTTGCGAAAATCACCAGAAGAGATGGACTGGACAAAACACTGCAGGGAATTGACGCTGCCATCAAGTGTGGATTTGAATCCGTCAAGCTCAACACACTCGCGATCAAAGGCGTGACCGAATCGGAAGTAGCAGAATTGGTTCGCTATGCCCTCGATCGCAACGTCATGCTGCGATTCATTGAATTCATGCCACTGGATACTGATCGAGCGTGGCAACAAGATCAGGTATTTACCGGTGACCAGTTGTTGCAGACCCTTCAAAACGAGTTTAAGAGTGTTGTGCCAGTCCCACGCCCTGAACCATCACAACCGGCTGAAGAATTTCAAGTTGACCGAGGACGAGTCGGCATCATACGCTCCGTCACAGCGCCATTCTGTGAGGCATGCAATCGCATCCGCATCACCGCGGATGGAGCTGTACGCAATTGCCTTTTTGCGCCCAGCGAAACGCCGCTGCGAGGTCTGATCCGAGCCGGTGCATCTGACGAGGACTTGATGTCAGCAATTCGTGGTTGCCTTGCTGGAAAAGCCAAGGCCCATGGCATTGACCAAGACGGCTTTCAACCGCCGGATCGACCGATGTATGCCATCGGCGGCTGATACCACGCTCCAGTGACCACACGGTCAGGCTGTTGATCTACAGGCCCATGAACCTAAGGCTTCATCAACCACCACACTCGGTGCAGTAGCAGGTTGGAATCCACCCCAGCTTCGTCCATGGCCTCCACTAATTCCTGAACACGCGTTGGAACCTCGTTTTCGCCAGCGAGATAACCCAGATGATTGACTTGGCTATCTCTATCCCCAATCAATTCCAGCCATTGCACCGGCAACAACTCCGCTTTTACCGGAAAGTCAGCAGCCAAAGGCTTGCCATTCTTGACCTTACCGGCACTGCCACCTTCACCAATTTGAGCGAGTGAATCTCTGCCAGTGCTGTCAATTCTTGCCCCGATGGATCGCAGAACGTGGTCGGTTCGCTGCGATGAAGGCAAAGAAACCCTAGGCGGTAACGCGGCTGCAAACGCGTCGACAGCGTTCATCGCCGCGCTGGTGTCTTTCTGATTGGCCACCCAGAGATTCTCTGGTAGCAATGTTTCGGGAACCGTCCGCCGCGTCGCAGGTGAGGCGACGATCAAAGCGAGTGTGCGTGCAACGTTGAAACGGGAATCGATCAAATCTTTGGTCAACTGCACTTCCAAGCGTTGCAAACCCTCATTGTGGGGTGCACTAATCGGATCAACCACACGACCCCGTAGCGGTTGACCATGAACCAACTGCCACAGTGAATTGACAATACCGCTCGCTAGCTCCGGTGATCCTTCAAGACCTTTCGAAAACTCTTTTATACGCTGGTAGCCCTCCGGGCCTGATTCGCTCATCCAGTCCGCGGAGAGGCGAGCGTCCGCCACTCTTTGACGACCATCGGACAATTCATAAAAAACAGGGTCCGAGGTATTGCCACCAAGATCGACTTCGAACTGCCCATCGGCATTCTTTTGTGCACCACGCTTCAAAAATGCAAAGAAGTTCCAGTAGTCACTCTGCTTCCCGTTACCTTCAATGTAAGAGTCGTGACACCGCGTGCATCTGATGTCTACATTGAGAGTCAAAGCTGCCAGGCTTCTTGCCATGCCGTGCTCTCCACCCGACGACCGTGGTCCCGCCGCCAATGCAGAGAAGAAGGCTCCGGCATTGTTACTCTCGCCGTTCAACCACCCCGCCACAGTCTTATCAAAGCTGCTTCCGGTCTGAATGCAACTCGCTATTTCGCTGGCGAGCTGATCTCGAAATTCCGCATCCATTCGGCCACTGCGTTGGTTCGTGATTTGGCGCAGCCATCTTCTCGCAATCGCCTCTGCATTCAAGCTTTGTGAAAGTTCTGCCTGCAATTGATCGACGTCAGAGACTGCGTCTACGGACACTTTCATCCCAAGTGCATTCTCAAGCCTAACCGCCGTCTGCTCCGGCGTTGCCTCGGATGTCGGATTGATTCCAACGGCTTTCCAATAGCCCTGCAATTCTGTGTCGACTTGAGCCGACACCAATGCCAGTTCCGCGACCTCATTTTCATCAACGGCTGGAGAGTCTGGCACAACCCCTTGCTCCAGCTCAGAGTCAGTCCGCTCCGAGTCGGGCGTTTGTACAATCATTGGAATCCCTTTTGGTGGCTTTCGCTTGGGATTCTTCTTTTTCTTGGGCTTTGAGGTTTGGCTGTTGTTCCCAGCATCGGCAATCGCTGGTTGATTGCCTCCACCATTATCACGCTCGGCGTTCTCAACAAGCGCGGTGACACTGTCAGTGATATCGTGATCAGGCTGGAGTGCGATCACCCCAGCCACCATAGCTGCGAGAGCCGTGATCGATGCTGCCACCACTGTGACGCGTTTGGACCGTGACCGATCCCCCCGAGGCGATTTACGTCGATGGACCGAATTAGCTTTGGCGTCTGAATCGGAAGCGGCATTGTGGAAGCGAGCCAAGATCTGATTCGATAGATCTGGTGGTTGCGAACCGCCAAATGCTTCGTCGAGCATCGCGTTGAACGCTCGCTCTTCATCCGTTGCGTGGTTATTTTCACTCATCATTATTCTGCCAAAGTTTTTCTTCCACGCACCTGCGTAGTTGCTGCTTGGCCCGCTGCATTAGATTCCGAGCCCCATGATCCGTAATACTCAATGCCTCACCGATATCGACGCGACTCGCCTGCTCAGCGAAACGCATCCGCAGCGCGGTCTGTGCTCTCTCGGTCAATGTCGCAAGGCACTTCCGCAGCGATTCAACCGCCGCATCGCCTGAGAGATCCTTGCCAGCCCAGCGATCCCAAATTTCATCCAACAGGCCAGGCTCGCACAGCGTCTGCACCTTGCGTTGCCTACGGTGCATTGACACCAACAGGTTGTAGGCAGTCCGCCTCAGGTAACTGGAGGTCGCCGCATCACTGTGTTGAACGAAACTGTCTCGCCGCAAAACCCGCAAAAATGTTTCCTGCGTTAGATCGTCAGCGGTCGAGGCATCACATCCCAACATTCGAAGGTATCGCCAAATTCCATTTTGGTGTCGCGCAATCAACTCTGCTGGCTCCAACTCAACCTCGGCATCACATGCACTCGCATCTTGATGCCTAGGCGTAATTGAGTCGAAGCCGGTATCTGGGGTTTGACTTTGCGAACTCTGCGGCGACGCCACTGCTGTTACGCCACCAAGTCGCTGATGATCTTTCCACCACCTGCGATCTTCATTGGACGACCATTCTTGCTTGTAAACGTCTTCTCAGTTGAAATACCAAGACCCTTACAGACAGTGGTCATCAAGTCCTCACTACTGAATGGCTCGCTTTCGACAGCGGTACCATCACTGCTAGTCTCACCGACTGCAAGACCACCATTAATGTCACCACCACCGACAACGCATGACCATGAACGTGCCCAGTGATCACGACCAGCGTTCTGGTTGATCCGCGGTGTACGTCCGAACTCGCCCATCCACATGACGACGGTGTCCTTCAGCAGTTCCCGCTGATTAAGATCCTCAACCAAAGCACTCATGGCGCGGTCAAGTTGTGGCAACTTTGTGTCTTTGAATAGAGCGTGGATACCGCCATGATTGTCCCACCCACCAAGGTCAACCTCGACGAATGGCACACCTGCCTCGACGAGACGACGAGCCAAGA
>CAXGRW010000103.1:0-11325 GCA_964012125.1 uncultured Rhodopirellula sp. | reverse complement strand
CAATTGGCTGATGTTGGGCATGCGACGTATTCAAGCGACAGTTTTTCTTCTTTGTATTTTTTCTCTGTTGAATGGGTCGCAGAAGATTTCTGCGGCTGAAGCAGGAAAGCCGAACGTGGTTTTCATACTCGCTGACGATCTTGGGTATCGAGAACTCGGCAGTTACGGGCAGCAGTTGATTCGAACGCCGAATCTCGATGCCTTGGCGAAACAAGGGATGCGTTTGACGCAACATTATAGCGGGAATGCTGTTTGCGCACCGTCCCGTTGTGTGCTGATGACAGGCAAACATCCCGGCCACGCATTTGTCAGAGCCAATAAGTCGACACCGCCTGAGGGGCAGCAGGAAATTCCTGCTGATGAGATCACACTGGCAGAGTTGATGAGGCAGCAAGGGTACGTCACAGGAGCTTTTGGAAAGTGGGGCCTTGGGGGTCCGGACTCAACCGGTGCCCCACTAAGGCAGGGCGTTGATCGTTTTTTTGGTTACAACTGCCAGGCGCATGCACACAGTTATTACCCGTCCTATCTCTGGGATGATGATCAGCACGTCGTCCTTAATAACAACCCACCAGTTCCCGGGCATGCGTCTCTAGCCAAAGGTGCTGATAAGTCGAACCCTGCTAGCTACGACATTTTTAAGGGTCAGGACTACGCACCGGACCGGATCAACGCGGCGGCGATGGAGTTTGTGAGAGATAACAAAGATCGACCTTTTTTTCTCTACTATCCCACTGTTATCCCGCATGTCGCATTGCATGTGCCCGATGAGGACTTGAAACCGTATTGGGATCTTGGTTGGAAAGATCCGCCTTTCACACGTGGTAAAGGTTATGGGTATACCCCCCACTTCACCCCTCGTGCCGCCTACGCTGCGATGATCACCCGTTTGGATCGTTACGTAGGAAACTTGCTGGATCTTTTGGATGAGCTGAAGCTAAGCGACAACACGTTGGTGGTGTTCACAAGTGACAACGGTACAACACACCTCGATTTGGAAGTCGATTACACATTCTTTAAGAGTGTCGGTGAATTGCGTGGCCTCAAGGGATCTCTTTACGAGGGCGGGGTGCGGGTGCCGACGATCGTACGGTGGCCCGGTCATGTAAAGCCCGGCACGGTCAGTGATCGGGTGAGTGGATTCGAAGATTGGCTGCCAACATTGATGGAAGCTGTCGGCGGTCGGGAGACTGTATCCGATGAGGTGGATGGCATCTCGATGCTCGCGACTCTGGAAGGTCAGGAACAGGCAGAGCGTGAATATCTGTATCGTGAGTTTCCCAGTTATGGTGGTCAGCAAACGATTCGGATGGGCGATTGGAAGGCTGTCCGACAGAATATGAGTAAAGGCAATCTGAATATCGAGCTCTACAATATCGCAGACGACATCAGTGAGGAAAATGATGTCGCAGAGGACAATCCCGCGGTGGTTGCCCGGTTAGAGAAAATGATGGGCGAGGTCCGCACGCCTTCGGAAATGTTCCCGCTAAAACCGTTGGACGGACGCGGGAAATAGACGTCGGCAGTAGACGTCGGAAGCAGACGCGGGAAACAGGGGGGGCGGTTCAGAGCGGAAATAGCAGTGAGATGACGGTTGAGTCGTCACCGTTGCTGGTTCGGCATCTGGAGCGTTTCTAAAGCAGACTTTGCGGTTGCTGATAAAGACTGCCCGTCTGTTCTTCTAGGTCAAGCGGCACTAGCAGTTCGGACCTCTTGGCGAGAACTGCTTTCCGGGTTCGCAGTCGCTGCTGTGCGTCCGATCGTTCTGTTGCCAAAAGTTGATCGAAAGCTTGTCCCGACATCACGCACGACTCTGCTAATAATATTTCGGGATCGTAGGTAATGCCTGGTTGTTGCTGGGCACGGACGTAACGGCTGAATCGTCTATCCCGTTTTCGCTTTCCTGCGATCTGGTTTGTCTGCTGTTCCGCTGTTTGTCGGGCCGCGTCTCGGACTGATTCCTTGCGGGACTTGCCCACGGAATCGTAGTCATTATCACCGCGTGTCATCTTTTCCCATCGGGTTAGTTCGCGACCGAAAATGCTGGTCATGATGCTGTCGGTTTGGCGATGCATGTGGTTCGATACCGCCCGGCTTCGTTTGAAGTACGAGGTTGGGAACCAGCTGGAATCCCATACCGACTGGGCGGATTCTGCTAAAGCTCGCATGCTGCCTAATAACTCGAATAGCAATTTTATGCTGGCCGTGTTTTCCTGCATTTGGTCGAACGTAACCCCGTAGTTCATAGCACGCTTCGCTAAATAGTTCAGCTTGGGCATCAGTGTTTCGACTCCTGACCTTCCCCAGATCTTTGCATTGCGTGCAATTGCTTGCTCGTTGTAGATGTCGTTAAGAATAGAATCGACAAGCTCGTTACCAATTTGTTCGATTTCAGCATCATCAAGCGGTCGGTCGATGTAATTTTCGTTGTAGCGAGGGAAGGCCCGTTCACTGACAAGGCGGATGAATCGGTCCACTTTATCTTCGAATTTCAGAGCCAGGAATACGCCGTGCTTGTTTGCCGGGCTTTCGATGAAGTCACGGTCAATTGCATCAATGCTTTCCACTTTATAGTGGACTATGGAACCCTTGGTGGAATCGAGAGTGCGGCGCAATTCAAGAGTGCCAAGTTGCCGGTTCCGGAAGAATCCCCACGATGTATCCGTCTTACCAGTATCGTAGCGATGGATCACAATCCAGCGATGCAAAGGATCCTCGCGGGAAAGCTTTTTGGCGAGTGCTTCTGCTTTGCGCACCAATGCTCGTTTTTTTGGCTGAAACAGAAAGGTTCGTTTGGTGATTTTTAACTCATGCAGCGAACCCAATGAAATGTCGGCAAAGTCGCGGACATCTGAGCTGTCACCACCGACGACCTGTTGGCTTTTGGATGTGAATTGATTCCAGCGCGATACTTCTTCAAGAAACGCCTGCGATGATGTGAATGTGCGTTGCCGTGTGGTTTCTTCCACTGGGATCAACGCTGTTGCAAGTTGTTCTGAATCACTCGTTTGTGAGTCACCAACGATGTAGAAGTTGATGTCGAAGTCAGCGGCCGCGTGCAGGAATTGTGTCTTGCACAGTTGCGCGAAAGCTGAGGTGGTGCCTTCGGGGGTCGTGAAGTAATTGTTCGGAATGATGATGGTCATCCCCCGCCATTGTTCAAGCAACGACTCCCCGTCCTTCAGCTTTTTCGCAAGATCCAGGAAGCCATAGTAGGAAATGTCCCAGATGTCGATTCCGCTGCCAAAGTAATCAGCAAGTTTAGTCCACTTTTGAATTTCGTTTGAGGTGGTTCTCGCGTTTGCAATTAGCAGAAACCTGGCGTCGGCATCACGACGATACATTTCTGACACGCGGATTTGGATTTTTCGGCAATCAACGATCCGATATTGTTCACTGCGTTCACTTGATCGGGGCCTTTGCAGGTGCAGGTCAACTGCAAGCGAGAACTCACTGTATGAATTGACATCAGTATTTTCGGTGATGCCGATACGGGTACGCACCGTATGGGTGTCTCCGGGGCAGAATTTTCGAACGGGTTGTTGGAACGGCGTCTGGTGTAAGTCGTGTTCGTGGTCGGTGGGATCGAAGAAGACGAGCGGGGTGTGGTTCGAAGCTCTGTGGGTCGTTTTATCACAGGTTTGTTGATCACTGGTGTAGATGCGAATTGCAGATTTGACGGCCCGAACAAGGTGTTTTTGATCGAAAGTTTCGTCACTCGTGTTTGTGATCGACCACGTCAAAATGGTTGATTCACCTGGTGCGAGGCTTGTTAATGAACGAACGTTTGAAATTTCCACAGGGAAGCGAACTTCGATGTCTTCGCCGTTCGGGAACTGCCGAAAAGGTCGGCCAATCCCTCCCTCCATCCACGCCACTGGGCTGATCGGGTGCCTGAGTCTGAAAGGGCGGCTGCGTGGCTGTTCCACGATATAGTCGCTCACTCGTAGCGCGATTCCGTCTGTAGTGAAGACGGTGGTTGCATCGGGTTGCAGTGGTTGTTGCAGCAGGAGTCCGCTTCCGTCGGAGTGCAACCAGCGATCTGTTTCTACAAGAATACGGATGGGGTAATTGTGAGGCAGCGGCATGCCACCAGAGTTTTGTATCTCGATTTGATCAATCGAGATCAGGCTGTCCGGTTCGATGACATTGGCTTCAGTTGCTACGTCAAAAGTGGTCAGTTCGAGATCGAAAGGTGACGGGTAAGTAGTGCGTTTGCCCGTCGCGTCGGTTACCAGGATTTGCAGTTTGCCGGCGGCTCCCTGATGGCCATCTTGGGCGTGGTAGAGCGAAGGCAAACCACTGTGGCCTCGTGATCCATTGCGACCGCCGGAATTGAAGTGTCGGACGGAACGTCTTGCGGATTTGCCATCGTGGGTTGTGTAAGTTTGCGTTTCGGTCCATGAATGAGAGCTGCCTCCCTTGCCACCTTTTCCACCGATGCCGGGATGGCCGGGGCGGCCGGCGAATCCAATGGATCCACCGGTAAGGTTTCCCTTGACCAGCATCAACAGACCGAGTTCCTGGTCGCTCAGGCTGATTTGGACTTTTCCGCCGCTGCCACCATCAGATCCGTCGGTTGCATCGCCTGCATGTCCGCCGTTTCCACCTGCCCCTCCATTGGTGCCACTGCGATAACGAGTCGCATTTCTCCCACGGGATCCTGTAGCACCAGGTTGTCCGTTGCCACCTTGTCCACCATTGCCACCATGTCCTCCTACAGCCTCGATGAATAGATAGCCGTCTGTTTTGATTGCAAGGTTTGGGATGTCCAAATCGCGTTCATGCTGATCACCGCGTACGGTACCTGAGACCTGCAGCAGGTGAGTTTTCGGTCCGCCTGCCTGATGAAGATGCAGGTCGATCGAACCCGCGTCATGCCCGCGTTCAGAGGGACCCGCGTTACCACCCCGTTGACCGTGAGCGCCGGAGCCGGGGGGCGGTAGGTGATGGTTGAGGCCTGGTGTGCCATGCTGCCCCGCGGGGCCACTGATATCAATCAGGTGCAGAGTTTCGGTTTCACCATCTGATGAAAAGCATCCAGCATCGCTTGTGTGCCGCAATCGATTTTCCTCATTGAGAGAACACTGGACTGTGATCACACGATCTTCATTGAGGAGTGCATTGGTGCTTCGAAGGTGGCATCTTTGGCGACCCATCACACGTTGATAACTCAATCATTGCCGTGTCTCATTGGGGGCAATTGTAACGCTTTTCTGCTGGCGCGTTCTGGGAGCATCGCTACTCTTTCGTAAATTCGCTCCACAACGGGAGACTAACGCGATGCGGTCTGGCCGATGCATGGCGTTTCGAGGTCGTGAGGGGCATTCTTGCGAGAGAGAATCAGAACATTACAAGCAATTGTCGGAGTAAGTGGGTTTGTTAAGTGATATTTCTGATTGATGATCTGGTGACGTGCTTGCAGTATGCGAGGGGTGCTTGCTTACCCGTTGAAGAAGGGACTCGGCATGCCTGATGGGAATCGCTATCTTAGGGCAATGAGGTCGCTTGTTCGTTGACAAGCTTTGTTTGGACAATCAATACGAGATGAAATGGAATGAGAGAGCACGAGATCGAATTGCGTGTTCGTTATGACGAGGTTGATGCAATGGGCTTGGTGCATCATTCCAATTACCTTCGGTATTTTGAGATTGGCAGAACCGAATTGCTCAGAGCGTCGGGAGGTTGTTACCGCGATATGGAGGCGGCCGGGCAATGGGTTGTCGTCGTGCATGTCGATTGCAGATATCGAAAGCCTGCTCGATATGATGACGTGATTACGGTGCGAACCCGCATCGACAAGGTCACGGTCGGGAAAATTGTTCACGCTTACGAAATCACGTGTAACGATGAGAAACTCGTAACTGCCTTAGTCACCCTCGTTGTGATTGATGAGCACGGTAGCCCTCAGCGGGTGCCAGAAGAATTGCTGGAACTGTACGGTTAAAGTCGTGCAGCTTTTTTTGCAGTTCCCACGTCTTTGAGATTAGTGGCGAGGACAGCAGCATTTGGGTGTCCTGCCAAGCCAAGTCAAGTCAATTACAGTCAAGTCAAGTCACGGCGTGGATCAGGCGGCTTTCGGTTCGCCGCCATCTGCGGGACGGTTTTGGGATGCCTTGCTTGCTTCCCTCTGCAAGTGACTTGTGTGCTCCCCGGACGCGATCGTCGTTTTCGATTCGCCGGTGGGTCGACTGATGTCTTGCCGGATTTGGCCAGAGTGTGTACCCGCGTTTGACGAAGGCAATGGCCTTTGAGAGTCCATGCCAGAGGGAAGTGGATCTTTGGCGAAAGACGGTGCGGGATAGGTTGAGGGGGAGGTTGAAGGAGTTCGCTTTGGTTGGGTGGTGTTGACAGTCAGTTTAGATGACTGCATCGCGAAGGATGATTCGTCCAAGTTCCCTGTTTGCCGCTTGGGACGCTGCACCGCTTCCATTTTGTCGAATACATTTCCAATCAATTTGGGGTGGTAGCAGATGTAGCACCAGCCCAGTCCGACTGCGGCGGATCCAAACAAATCACTCAGGAAGTGAGACCCGCAGTACATTCTTTGCAGCATGGTACCGATGCAAAACGCGAGGAATAGAGGTCGACCGCGAGGGACGACAATCCACAAGCCAACAGTCAGTGCAGTGGCGGTGGCAAGGTAACCGCTGGGAAAAGCACGCATGCCTGCATCGTATTCTGCAACTCGGGATAAGGTCCAATCGAAAGACCAGATCCAAGCATGTTCGTTCGTTGCCAGATCGAGTCTTAAGGAATTGGGGCGGGGTCGAAGAACGAACATCTTGACCAGAGTTGCAACGGCACCACTTCCCAGAGCTAATGTTGCAAGTCGTGGCATCTTCCAACGCTTGGTCGGAGCCATCATCAAAATGGCAACGAGGATCAAGAAAATGCCGCTCCCGTGGGCATAGATCAGCGACAGGTCAAGCATCTTGCCGATTTCTTGCGGCAACAGGTCTGCCTGGCACCAACGGGCGATAGGAATATCAAGAAGGGTCGCCATCGGTACCAGCAGCAATGAAATGACAGACAGCCACAGCAGAGCGGCAAGATGAAACTTCCTCGTCTCTTCGCGAGGTGGTCTGTTGCGGCGGTTGCCAGTTAGCCGTGAGTAGCGAGGTGCACGCACTTGGGGGGTACCGCGGTCCGTACGTACATCGCTGGGCATCCGAACCTCGTTTGGGGTCGAGTTGCTGGCGGTCGTTTTCGTGTTGGGTGACTTCGCCGAGCCGGACATAGCTCACAAACCAATTTGTTAGTAGTGCTAGCTGGTCACTGTTGTTGTCTGCTGTGGATTTCAGTTTGAAACAGTGAAATTTATCGCGAGTAAAGCCTCATCGCTGTGCTGCCTTGATACGCAGCACGAATACGACCTCTACTCCGTTATCGTCTTGTGCATCAACTATTTCTGCCGCGCGACCATCTCAGTTCAAATCCTGCAGGCGTTTTGCCAAGCAGTACGATGTGTTTGGTACAGGAATGCGATGGCTACAAACAGACATCGACAGAGCTGTGGATTGAGATGTTGGTGTTGACGACTTTGGGAGGCTAGTAAAAATTCCGTGCTGAGTGGAATAGAGGAAAAGTAGTTTGCCTGCATACCGAAGATGCTAGCTGACCTCTGCGGATACGTAGCTGAAACGCCATTGATTTGGAGCCATTGATTTGGACTGCCTTCTTCTTGCCAGCTCTCTCGTTGCTAGTGAAACGTGTTGGCCCAGAAATTGAAGAAAAGTGAATGAGGGTGCTGAAAATAGACGGCCAGGCGGGGTGATCCTTCTGGTTTCACCTTTGCACGATCCCTTTTTCGATCTTGTGCCGGTCTACGTTTGCGGGCTAAAAGCGAGCCTGAAATCTTCATTTTCCCACACGCCTCAGGTTTAGGAATGCGGTCACGCAAGCTATTCCAGATAATTATCCTGCTCGTCGGTTGCACGATGGGATCCGCATTTAGTTACGCGCAACGCCTCGAAGTGACGCTTCCGGAGGACCCCGCGGCCGTCATTGCTGTAGTGGGAAAATCCAACGTGTTGCTGGGTGATCTGTTGCCACAGGTGGACGCAAGGATCGCTGAGGTCGAGGAAAAGTCCGGCCAGAAAATTCCAGCAGAACAACTGCGTACAGCGAGGTTATCGCTCGTGCGGGGACTGCTGGGGAAAACCATCCAAACAAAGATGATGCGAGAGTCATTTCTTCTTGAGCAGGTTGGCATTGAGAATGCTGATAAGCGGGAAGAAGCTGATGCAAAGCTTTCCGGACGCGCACGGCAAATGTTTCACGAAGCTGAATTGCCAGAATTGAAGAAACAATATGGCACCGAGGATCTTCGAGATTTGGATAGCATGCTGCGAAAAAAAGGCAGCTCACTGCTGGCAAGGCAGCGGGATTTCGTTGATCAGATGCTTGGGCACCTCTACTTGCGTGGCAATGTAAATCGTAAACCAGAGGTTTCGTTGTCAGAGATCATCACTGAATACGAAGCCGAGAAAGAACTTTACTACAGGCCGGAGCGGGCTCGCTGGGAACAGCTAACGGTACTGAACAGCAAATTTCCTGATGAGCAGGCAGCGCGAGCAGAGATTCAGGAAATGGGCCGTGAAGCGGTGTTCGGCGGTAGCATGCAGGCGGTCGCCCGAGCCCGGAGTCAAGAAGTGTTCGCAAGCAAAGGTGGCGTGCATGACTGGACGTCCCGTGGGTCACTTGCCTCCGAACCACTGGATAACCAGATTTTCACGCTGCCGCTAAATAAAATCAGTGGTGTGATTCAGGACAAGCTTGGATTTCACATCATTCGCGTATTGGAGCGTGAGGCTGCTGGCTACACGCCCCGCAGCGAATTGCAAGATGAACTCCGGAGCAAGATTCGCGAACGGAAGACTGAAGATTCGCAGCGGATCGCCCTTGATCGAATGCGGGAGAAAATCCCGGTCTGGAGTTTGTTTCCGGATGACATCCCTGGTGCGAAGCCATTGCCGGTCAGCATTACTCGACGAAACACCTCAGCGATTCGATAATGAACGGAAGTGATTCACGGCCACAAGCGAACGATCAAGGGGGGGCTACCCCTGCTGGTGGTCGCATGCTTTGTCTGTCACTCATCGTTTCTTTGATTCTGGCGAGTTTGTCTGGCGTTGGTTGTCGACAGTTTCGCTATCGTTTCCGGAATGCTCCGCCCGAGCAATTTGTTCCTAATCCTCTGGATCTGCCTGCTGCACCTGATGCCTTTGTGTGGTCGCAGGTCATTGACGCCGTTGATGACTACTTTCGCATCATTCGCGAAACTCCTGTCCAAAACGCAGACGGGTTCATTCTCGATGGACGCGTCGAGACAGCTTATTCGATTGGTGCATCATGTTTTGAGCCATGGCGGAAAGACAGTACGCCCGGTTTTGAGCGTTGGCAGGGAACATTGCAGTCGATTCGCAGAAGGGCCATTGTGACCGTGAGGCCCCGAGGTCCAGGATACACGGTTGAGGTGGTCGTTCAAAAAGATCTCGAGGATGTGGGGCGTGATGTATCTGGAACGCAGTCATCTGTCGGAATCCGTTACGATTCCAGCATTGAGAGACGCGGTCGGCTAGTTGAGGGTACTAGCGAAACTTTGGGGTGGATTCCTTTGGGAAGAGACTCATCGTTAGAACAGGTAATCTTGAGCGACATTTTCGGTCGTATCACTCAGAAGGACGCTGAAGGATTACTTCATCACTGAATGGGCATTGAAAATTCGGTGGGTGGTAGTCGAAACCGCACAATCCGTACGCATTGCCTGCCTTCATGTCGTTGAGACTATAGACTTTTTTGCGAGCTAAATTTTGGCGCGTGGGTCGCCGATACCAACGCTGCCGGGGAAACGAATCAACTCGTCCCTGCGGCTTGAACTGATTGCTCCGCCAGCCAAATGGATGCAGATGATCGGCTTATCGCCTCGCAAGATTGACTTTTCGGCACTATGTGTCACTGTCGAAAAAAGACTCTGTGAACTTGGGCATCTTGTGCCCCACCAATTCCCCATGACGCAGCGGGAAGTGATTCGAAGTGGAGAAACCGTGGGTGTTTACTTTTGTGTCCATGGACCCAGAAGCGTGAAACTGACCGCTATCTGTGACTTCTCCAAAAATACCGTGATCTTTTACGGTAGTGATGGAATTCGCCGTGAAAGCTTGCATGTGGCGGTCAGGGAACCGACTACCGTTTCTGCTTGATGGCAAAATTTGCGGATCGAACTTGACTCTTACGCATAGCAAACTTTAAAGGGCAGAGCATGAAGTGCTATGTCCCTCTAATGACTGTGCTCATCTGCAGCATCCTGGCATCGACCAGTGGCTGCCGAATGACAGCGCCAATCCATGCATGGGTACCCCCGCAGTTGGGTTCGGCTGTTGGCAAGCAGGTCGCGTTGTCAGGGATTCAGGGACCAAGGGAGCTGGCAGGGCCTTTGCAGCGGCAGTTGCTCAGTCAGGCCCCCAAGGATTCAGGGCGGCAACTGACGATGGTCAGCATGGAACAAATGGTGGTCTACGAGTCACGCAATGCTGCGGTATCCAATGCCAAAATTCAGCTTGTTTCCGCCCTCGGGGAAACACCCAATGATTTGGCAGTTGCCAGCGTCGCGCGACATCAAGGTATTGATTATGTGCTCCGCGGCGAAGTGATTCAGAAACGCCATGCGTTGCAGCAAAATCAGGCTGATCCGGGAACGCTTAACGTTTCATGGCGGTTGACCGGACTTGACGCTGGGTACCCATGCGGTGGAAATCCAATCGTACTTGATGTCAAAACGGCACGGGAAATTTATCCTGATCTCGCGTATGTTTCAGACCTTAACGAGGTCTTGACGCAGGCGATGGCAAGAGAAACCTTTCGGCTGATCACGCCATCGGTAGATCGTTACCAGATCGAACTAGAGATTCCGTACCTGTTGCCCGGTAGTGCCAAAGTCAGAAAAGGAAATCAAGCGGCGCGTGAGGGGCGGTGGGGCGAGGCCGAGAAGCTGTGGTCCGAAGTTCGGGACCGCCACCCAACGCAGCTTGCTGCCTTGCACAATTTGGCTCTTGCCGCTGCCGCAGGACAGGACTTCTCCCGAGCTAAAAAGTTGGCGCGAAAGTCCATTCGCTACAATCCCAGCCAATTGCACAAACAGACCTTGGTGTGGATCGAGTTGAAGCAGCGAGCCTACCATCAAGCTTTTTCCCTCCCGGATCCACCGGAAGGCTGGTTTTTGACTGACGCGCCGAGTGAGTCAGAATCATCAGAAAAGGTCGCAGTAGACACAGCGACGTCAAACACAGCGACGTCAAACACAGCGACGTCAAACACAGCGAC
>CAXGRW010000102.1:0-11343 GCA_964012125.1 uncultured Rhodopirellula sp. | reverse complement strand
ACAACCTTTCTTTCTCTATTACGTCCCCAACGCCAATCATTTTCAACGAAATCCCAATGGGGATTACGCCGTTCCGGACCAGATAGCGGGAACCAGGATCAAGGGTGAGAGTCGTTACTCGGATGACTCTGTTGCGAATGATCGGGAGGACATGGTGCTGGAAAATGATGTTGTCTTTGGCAACCTGCTTGAAACACTGAAAACCACGGATGACCCACGATGGCCTGGCCACAAGCTCGTTGAGAACACGTTGATCATCTTCACAAGTGACAACGGTCCCAATGTTGGAGACAATCTGGGCCCAAATCAGGAAAGTGGCAAACTGCGAGGAAAGAAAGCCAAGCTATGGGAAGGAGGCATCCGGGTGCCCCTGATGGTCTCATGGCCGGCTGTGCTTGAAGGTGGAAAACTGAACCGCTCCATTGTGACCTTGACCGATCTTTATGCGACCCTTGCTCACATCATTGGCCACTCATTGAATCCTGAGGAGGCTCAGGACAGCCACAATGTATTCGCCTATTGGCGGGGAACGCCTGAAATACCAGATACAAGACCACGAGTTTTCTTCTGTCATTTGGGGCCACCGTTTCTCAATGATGCGTTGGCTATTCGCCAAGGCGCCACCAAACTGATCGTCGAGGGTGGATTGACAATGCCCTGGGCCTCGGGAGGCTCACGTGGTGCGGCCACACCTACTGTGCTGTACAACCTGCAACACGATCTGTACGAGACAAAACCATACGCTGATGGTTCGTCCACTGACACCGCAAATGGGCTGGCAGCGATGCTGCTGAGAATTCACAACCGCGGCCATGCCAGACAATTGAATGTTATCAATGGCGGTCCACTGATTCAAAATCCCGGCTGGCATAACCTGAGAAACGATGTCACGGGTGAAGTGGGTTTCACTTTTCGACTACGGGCAGGATCTGAGAACACGGTCGTGACCCATCTGGGCATGTTCGACGATCACGACCGGGACAAAGCAGCCCGTGCAGCCCGATCAATCCCACTGGACGACGAACGTGACCAACCATCAAAAAGTCCTCTCCGCGGTAAGAATCACTCTCTGAACAGTCCGCACGTGATCCGACTTTTGATGCAAGCCAAGGGTCAACAGATCGAACTCGCACAATGTCAGCTGAAACCCGGTACCTCCGGCGAATTGCTGAACTCCTTTCGCTATACGCGTTTACCCAAACCCGTTCATCTTGACGAAGGAGTGACCTACGTACTGTTGATGTCCACCCGGGTCGCCGACGGTGATCATTTCCGTGATCCAGTCAGCTTTGATGGTCTTTCACCGCAGGTCAATCCGGATATCGTTGTTCAGCGTAGCCTGTTGCTTCGCGAGGGTTCCCTGTCCGGTCACATCGACTTGCCCGCTTTTGAAGACCTGACCGATTTCTACTCACGTTTTCGTCTGCCAGTCGGGCCTACTCTGCGACTTGCAGAGGATGGATTGGCAGATAAGCCCCAAACGTCGCAGCCATGATGCATGATACATCACGCTGACCAACACTGTCTTTCGACCGATTGCACTAAATCACCAGCTCAAAGTTGACTGAGGCGAGGACCTCATCAAAAGCGTTTGGCAGGTCATACAAAGTGTCAAAACCTGGCCCGCCGTCAAAGAACGGATTCAAAGCTGTGGAGTTGGAAATTTTGAGCACGTCATCACCCATTCCCATTTTCACATGCAGATCATTTGCTGCATTGATGTTGTTCAACTCCATTTTGTCATTTCCGTCAGCAGCAGAAGCGTAGAAATTATTTGCTGTGGCATTGTGGATTCGAGCCTTGTCATCACCACTTCCCAACTCCACAAAGAAGTCATCGACGGCTTGGGTATTGCGCATTGACAATTGGTCATTTCCGAAATCGGTTGCAACAACTACATTCCGCCCTGCTCGCGTACGATTCATCCACACTAAATCATCGCCAGATGATGTTTTTACAATCACGTCTTGACCCGCACTCATGCCATACGTGGAAAGGACATCGTTGCCTTCATCAGAACGGATTTCAATGTCATTCCCGGCTTTCAGCCTGGACAGTCGGATGTAGTCCGTATCCTGTCCCGTGCCAACTGCAATATCATTCAGTGCTTGCGCACGATACATACTTACGCGATCAACACCTCCGTGCGTATCAACTTTCAAATCCTTGGCCTTGACCCATGAAAGCCGTACATGGTCATCGCCGTTGTCACCATTGATCAGAAAAAGACCATTCGTACTGGTTTGTCGTGCACTGACACGATCGTCATCCAGCCCGGCCTCCACGCGAATTTGCTGAGTTGTCGTGACATTCAACATCTTCACCACATCGTTTCCCCTCGAGGTAAAGATGCCAAGGTAACCATTGGGGGTATCTGTCAAACTGAGATTTTCAACCTTGACTTGATCATCTCCATCCGCCGTTCGGATAATGACTGTCTCAATCAAATTCGCAGCGAACAACTGCGAAGCAGCACCGTTGATCGTCGTCCCTGTTAATCCAGTGACCTGGATCTGATTCGGTGCCACTTCCGTCACCACAAGCTGATTATCAGCCGCGTCCCCACCCAAGGCCAAAGTTGTTCCCACCAGATTGCCAATGATATTGCCAGCAAGAGGATTGCGTGATTCAAGAGGTTGCAATCGGAGTGAACGTTGATTTGCCTTGCGCATGGTGAGGACCTTTTGTCGTTGAGAAGAGGTAGAGAAGACGAGAGATGCGGTAAGCCGCATGGTTGAAACACAACGCACAGGCCATGCCAAAAGCCGAAAAATAAAACGGCACCGTACGCCAGCAGACGTGTTTTTGTCCGGATTTAATGGGTTTTCATTCGTGAAACGATTCCTTTGACCGACAGGTCAAACGCCACCAAAAGCAGATCCAGCCCTGCTTTCGAGTCTCAGAATGAGTCGTCGGTCCAAGCTTGAAATGCTTTCTAACCCTGCTGGCCTGCAATGAAGGTCACTGGATTGTCCATTCGCGCGGTAACTCCTTTGTCTGCTTTTCAACACCCCGCAGCGAGCACCGTCCGAGGTCACTGGGTCAGAGGTTACTGGGTCCAAACCGGGTGGCGGCTATCAACGCGCACATCTTTCGGGAGATCATCAAACCATGTGGCACATTCACAACACTGCCTGAATTCGGAAGCCTGAGAGAACTCGGCTCGAGCAATGGGCTCACTCAGCTGCCTCGTCTATACTCGTGTTCACGAATCACACCATTGCAGCCTCTGAGCCAGGCAATGTGTTGATTCAAACCTCAAATGATTTTCAAACGTCACGTCAATTCAAGAGAAATATTCACCATGAAAATCCAATCAAGCCGACAAATTGTTGGACTGATGACTGTATTCGCAATCAGCTGCAATTTGGCTGGAGCTGCCGACAAAAATGCTCCGGAGAACAAACCGGGGTACTTGAAATCCAAGGATGTTGGTGCTGCCGCACCGGCCAATGCAGATGTACCGTTTGATGGAACCATGAAGTCAATTAAAGAGAATTGGGAAATGTGGCCCAAGGCGGACATGGCGATCACCTGGTCAATTGTTGATAATCCCAAGGGTGATGGAAAAACCCTGATGACGAATGGGGGCAAGCGTTGGGGTACCCACGATCTGGTCACCAAAAAGAAGTACACAGATTTCGAAGGGCATGTTGAATTCGTTTTGATGGGTAACCGCAACGACGACAAAGTTGACGGTTACAGCAATAGTGGTGTTTACCTGCAAAACCGATACGAGCTTCAAATCGAATCTCCCAAAGGCAAGGATGTCGATGATCCCTACAATTGGAAGATCGGTCCCCATGGCATCGGAGCGTTCTGTATGGAGTGCGTACCAGACGTGAATGCGTGGCGACCTAACGGCCAATGGCAATCGTTTCACTTCGTCTTCAAAGCGGCAAAATGGGACGGTGACAAGTCCACTGAACCTGCTCGTGCCACCGTATGGTGGAATGGCGTCAAAGTTCACGATAACGTCCCCATCAAGCATGCCAACGGAGGTGTCAGTGTCAGCCCATCAGCAGAAGGCCTCAAACTGCAAGAACACGGACAGGATGTGCGTTTCCGTAATGTGTGGATCGTAGACCAGAGCAAATAATGTTGCTTCGGATCTGGGAGCAGACTCACGGTTGCCAATAATTCGATTGCCCAGGGTGCTGGGGGTACCCCCAGCACCGCATGGTCACCACCTTCAAACAGTTTGAGGTTTTGGCCTAAGTGATTCTTCGGTTCTCGCCAACAATATTTAGCGAGATGCTTGGCAAGTTGTTCAGCCCGTTCGTTGATGACGCTCGGGCATCTGTCCGTATAATTTGGCCTGATTGGTTACCGATCGAGCAGGTCAAGCGTAATCCGACGACACATCTGCTCATCCATTTCCAGATCCCAGCCTGCTACGGACATCAGACGACAACGTCGCGAGATGTATCTCACCAAACCGATCATGTGGCTGACATTCGATGTGAAATTGATTTTTGTGCCACTTGGGACTCGGCTTCACAGTGAGCATTGGCAATCGTCACGAGCTTTCATTCAATACCTTCAGGTCGTGGTTGAACTGGCAACATAAACCTCACCTCTCTGGGGTTCGCGTCTGGAGCAACGCTTTTGATCGTGGAGCATTATTTGTCGCAAAAACTTCTCCTGAACCGCATTTCATGAATTGCCTCCGAGAGCACGTAAATAGACTAAGGTCCTGAACCATCACATCCTCAAGTGCCCTTCGCAGGGTGGATACCCAGAGTTTGATTTTCCTCAATCATGAAAACTCCTATCAAAGTAATGCAATTCATCTGCCCGACCGGTTTTTACGGTGCGGAACGTTGGATATTGGCCTTGGCGAAACATCTTGACCCACAACAAGTACGCTGTGATCTGGCGATTTCTTCTGAACCCTCCAATCAGGATCTCGAGCTGACCCGGCAATACAAACAACTCGGTTTGGCAACGCATGAAATTGCGATGCGAGGGAAATTTGATCTATCAGCAATATCGAAACTGGCCAACGTATTGCGAGATCAGGAATTTGATCTTATCCACACACATGGCTACAAGTCCGACATCATTGGCTTGTTAGCGGCAAGAAAAGCGGGCATTCCTTGCGTTATCACGCCGCATGGTTTTTCTACCCACATGGATTTCAAACTGCGCATTTTCAGTTGGCTTGGGGGCAAAGCGTTACGCCGTGCGACGAAAGTCGTTCCACTCTCAACGCAACTCATGAAAGATTGCGAACAGCTTGGAGTTCCCGAAAACAAAATGCTGTACATTCAGAATGGTGTTGATTTATCAGAGGTAGAAGCACAGGAAAAACCCGTGCGTGCACCCGATGCACTCAAACGCGTTGGTTTCGTGGGCCAATTGATCAGTCGGAAGAACGTATTTGACTTGTTAGCCGTATTTGATGCGTTGCATGCCAAGCATCCATCAACCCGTCTGATCATTTTGGGTGATGGCGATCAGCGTGCCGAGTTGGAGGCGCATGCTCAGACGCTTCCAAGCAAAGACGACATTGAATTTCTGGGCTTCCGAAACGACCGGCTTGAACTTCTGAAGTCATTTGACCTTTTTGCAATGACATCAACTTTAGAGGGAATACCGCGTTGCCTGATGGAAGCAACGGCAGCGGAGATCCCCGTTGCCGCCTATGACATCCCCGGCATTGACCAACTGGTAACCCATGAAACCACAGGTCTGTTAGCGCCACTGGGAGACAGGCAACAGTTATTGCAGCATTGGGAGACGATGTTGTATGACGCCGAAACAGCACGAAAATTGGCAACGGCGGCAAAACAGTTTGTGTACGAAAATTACTCTGCTCAGCGAATGGCCAACGAATACACGGCGTTATTCAAGGACCTCACCAGCAACGAATAATCAATCCTGCACTGACTGCCAAATGCGACCAATCACAAAGCGCGAACACTTGGGTGCTTCCACCATTCTGCGACCCCGAATTACCAGCCGCTCGCATTCGAGGTCTGGTCGTCAATGGGTTGCTTCCATGACAGCAGGCTGTGCATCTACAATCGCGTCAACGGATCGCTGCATCAGTCGTTTTCCTGTACCGTTATTCAAAACTGCAAGGCAAGTACAACGGCATGTATTCAAGGCGAATCATCAAAACAGGAATGTGTTTGATCATGCTGTTCATGATCATTTCCCATGGTCGATTGGCAGAGGCAATCGAAAAGACACCTGACAGACCAAACATTCTCTTTCTGTTAGCGGATGATCTGGGCTGGACAGGATTGGGTTGTTTTGGAAGCGACTTGTATGAAACGCCCCACCTCGATCAGCTTGCTGAAACCGGGCTGAAATTCACCAATGCCTACTCGGCGTGTACGGTGTGCTCACCATCCCGTGCTTCGATCATGACAGGGATGTATCCAGCCAGACTTCGACTAACCGATTTCATAGCGGGTCAAAATCGACCGTTTGCCAAATTGCGAATTCCGGAATGGACAAAAGGATTGAATCACTCCTATGTGACCATCGCAGAAGCACTGCGAAATGATGGATACCAGACTGCACACGTGGGAAAATGGCACCTGCACCACGCCGGACGCAATCCCGACGATTATGGCCCCACCCAACATGGGTTCGATGTAGACATTGCGAAACCAAAAGGAACACGCGGTTATCGACTGCAAAGTGGCGGGAACCCAAATGGTGAATCGAAAAGCGAGTACCTGACCGATTACCTCACGGACCAAGCCTTGTCCTTCATTGACAAAGCTCAGGAGAATCCATTTTTTCTTTATTTTGCTTATCACGTGCCACACACCCCAATTGATGGGCGAGACGATCTGGTTGCCAAATACAGAACAAAAGTGCGTGACGGCGCCGTACACAAAAACCCCAAATATGCTGCGATGGTGACCAGCATGGACGACAGCGTTGGCCGCCTACTTGGACGATTGGAACACCACGGTATTACTGATAATACGCTAGTGATCTTCACGTCTGACAACGGTGGACTGACACAGCGCTACGGTAAACTCGACGGGTTCACGGACAACTATCCACTGCGTCGCGGCAAAGGTTCAGCCTACGAAGGCGGGGTTCGAGTACCCGCCATCATCCGATGGCCTGGAGTGACACCACCGGCAAGTCAATGTGACGAACCCGTCAGTACGATCGACTACTATCCAACACTCCTTGAGGCTGCGCGTTGCGATGGAAGTGAAACCCACAATCAAAAGATTGACGGCACAAGTCTGGGAACTCTTCTACGGGATCCGTCGCAATCGCTGGATCGCAATCTGTTTTGGCACTATCCACATTATCACGCTGGCGGTGACAGTCCGTACGGAGCCATTCGCTCAGGTCCGTGGCGACTCATAGAGTTTTACGAAGATGACGCGATCGAACTTTACGATCTGAATGCAGATCCAGGCGAAAATCATAATCTCGCCGGAGTACAGCCGGGCATTGCTGAGAAGTTGCATCAACAACTCGATTCATGGCGTGCAACCGTCAATGCTCAAATGCCAATTCCCAATCCCGACCATGATTCTGACAAAGCGCAGCAAGTCTCCAAAAAGCGAAAGTGAGACCGGATCGGCGTGCGAAGGTATTTTTTGTGCTGCAAGCTGATTTGGTAAAACGAAGTGATGGTTTTGACAGCACTACATTTTCCTGAGCACAAACCATGCAGACTTCCAGCCTGGCTTTTGCCGAACGCTGAAACCACCGGCTTCAACAAACAGATACTCAATCTCGTCAATCTCTTTCACTTGCATTTTGAGCGATTGATAGCGGTCAAGATCCATCAACACATTGCCGGACCACGCCCAGACTGGCTCACTTGTCCTGCCATCTGTTTTGAAAGTGATCGCTGAGAATGGCGCATTGCGTGCTTTTGCGTTTTTCGCAGCTGGATCGAAATCCTTGATGTCTTCGACACGTGAAATGACCTGCCACGAACCCGGAATGTCAGGATGCGCGACAAACTTTCCATCCCAGCGGAACAGGTTCTCATTCGGATCCTGTGATGCATCTTCAGGATTGATTCGATCCTGCCAATGTGATGATGACATCGGAACGGTCGATGCCGATTTGAAGACCAGTTCATCATCCATGGGTGGCAGTTTCTGCTCAGCAAGATGAAGACTGATTTTTCCCTGAGGCAGACGACTGGAAGGTTTCGTGCTGTACTTGTCGTTGTAACGAATGAAAGTCTTGACTGCGATGGTCACTTCACCACTGTTGAAGTCATCACGAAATTCACGTGTGATAAAAGCGCCTTTTGGCAAACCTCCGGATCCCCGACCACCACCCTGTTTGGTTTCAATCAGCGGCTTGCCATTAATATAAATCATGTGCCCTCCGCCAGAACCAACGTGATCACCGGAATTGACCCGCAGGCGATAACGGTGCCCCTCTTTCAAGGATGGAATTTTGAACGTACCGCGCATCAGCAGTACCTCCTTCTCCCACAAGGTGTTGACGCGGGTAGCGCCGTAACAGCCTGGCCCCACACAGCCCGCTGAGCATTTGGTGATGGGGCGCGTGGGTATTGCCCCATCGTAGTTCCCAAACGGACTTTTGCCCGTCTTCCAACCCGCCTTGGCAGCATCAAACTCGGGCTGGAACCAGGTCTCCATCCCTCGGGGCAGCGTGATTTCACGATAACGGGAAATCAGCTGATCGAATGGCACCTGCTCAGCAGCAATCGGATCAAAACTGTGGTAGGACCACTCGGCATCACGCAAATCAACAAACATTTTCCAGTCGTACTGATCATGCCCAGCGCGGCGATAAAGCGCCGCGAGCTCATCAATCGGTTCGCCTCGACCTCCGGGACGTTGCGATTGCACCTCGTTGGCGGCCAGCGGCAGCAGTTTTCGACGATTCCTACCAACAAACTCAGGAACGAGTTCATCCATGATAATCGGCACAATTGCCTGCTTCAGTTCCGGTCCAAAACTACTCGGATCCGCTCGAAGAAACAAATTTTTGTAGGGCAGGATCTCTCCCGGGTACTTCTTGCGAGCGATCTCGTAAACGACATCGAGTCCGCCAGGGACATCCGCCAGGGATTCGGCAATGGCTTCGAGGTGATAATCGTAAGTTGAGGTTGTATTCAGACCGCCAGGTGCAACCTTGTCACCCGCATAGCCCGTGAACGTCTCCTTCAAAGTCTCCGTCGCCAGCTTTTGTACAACAGGCGAGGCCTTTTTGATTTCAGCACGAATCGCTGGTGCAAACCCAAGTGTGATCGAAACACGTTGATTGCTACGAACCAGTTCACCCATCGCAGGCAACACCCGTTCATAACAGCGTTCGTCAGCCGCCACGGGAGTCAATGCGGTCAGTGCCGCATTACGCAGCCATGCTTCTTCATGCTTGAGATAGGGGATCAGCAGATCAACCAGCGGAACAATCTCGTCAGCTTGACTGTGACCAATGATTTGGATGGCTGCGTCTTTGACCCACCATGACTCATCCTGATCTCGAACAGCTTGCACTGCAAGCTGCTGTATTTCGGCATTCAGAACCTCAGTACGTTGCAACAAAGCTCCAAACATCGCACGTCGAATACGCGGGTCCGCGTCGCGCAGAAACTCCATCACTAACTTCAAACGCACCGGACCGCCTGGTGCCCGCCAACCGATGTATCCGCTATTGATCCCCAATGCCTTGAATGCCGCAATGTTCCGGATGCTAAAGTCCTGATGGTGCATGTATCGACGAATCTCGTCATCACTGGGTTGATCCGCACCATGAAATTTTCTGATGAACGGCCCACTGGAATCGCGGGCCAAGGTCTCATGGGAAAGATCCTGTTGACGGCCATCCTTATCGGCAACCGCATCAAGAGAAAGGAATGCCTCGTCAGCGCTATTTCCCCAGGGCTGTGCGGGAAGTTCATAGCGTTTCGAGAACTTTGACGGTGGTGCACCTGTGATACGAAGAGTCTTTCGCGGGATCGTGTAAGCCAACGGATACGCGACTCCCCACAATTCTTTGTCATAACCTGCACCACCAAGGATGCCAAATGAACCATCAAATCGTCGTGACAAATCATAGTGCCACTTACGACTGTCCATGAAGTCGCGGTACTGCTTTGGTTTCTTGTCGTGCAACAAACCCATTGCTGCACTCCGCCAGATTTCACCAATCCCGCCACCCGTATGTCCGTGCAACATAAATGTTGTTGTGTAAAAGCTCTGCATCGCACAGACATCACGGGCCTTGGCATACACCGAGTCCTCACCTTGGGGAGTAAGTGCGGCAGCGGCAGCCATGGCAAAGGCGAGCTTTCCGTTTTTTCCATTGTCCACAAAGCCTGTGAACGGCCGATCATCCCCGTACGGATTGTTGCCCCGTCCCGCGTACCGGTAAAAGTGTCTCAGGGCCCGATCGAGTGTGTGATAGGGAACCTCAGCGCCACACTCTCTTGCCAACAGAAGAAACGTGACCACGTGTGTGCCGGCTGCATTGAGGTGTCCGTTTCCGTAACCCGTCAGTGCGGACCCACGGCCAGCCCACGCATCATTGTGCTGCGACTTCGAGGCGTTATCGACCCACTTCTGGACATTGGCAAGAATCTCCGGATCGCCTGTCCGCAGATAACACTCTGCCAGAGGGATGCCGCCATAACCGATGTACCAAGGATACGTGTGTGCCGGAGCGTTTCTCGCCCACTCGCGTACAACCGCCAAATCTTGATCTTCTCCCGTCGAAAGCAGGAACAGCATTCCAATGCCCCCCAAACCCTCAGTAGCGTTGGGTTGTGAAAGATAATCGGCAACCTGTCGGACAATCCTTTCGCTCTTGGGGCAATCGAGAGGCCAGGTTCTGCTGTAGGCCCCAAGCACAGGAACCTTCACTGTCACGGGCTGAGTTTCACCTTGAATCGCAAACTTGAGTTCCCCGTTGCCTGCTTCAGCCTGTGCAAGAATTTCCCCCAGTTGGATTCGAGGATCGATATCCTTCAGAATCTGTCCGTTAATGGTCTCAATGATCTGGCCCTTCTTCAGCCTCTCGGTGGCCGCTGCCGGTGAGCCTTCTTCAACATTGGAAATCCGCATGACAAAGGCTGGCTGGATCAAGTCGATGCCCAACCCCACAGGACCAAACCGCTTGATTGTCTGTAACGACTTGGTTTCACTTGGCCGTGTTGAGAACAGCCCGGGACCACGATAGAAAGAACTTTCCTGAGCCAACACAACGCCGCTCAATAAGATCATGGCGATCAGGGAGAAAAATCTCATTTCTTATTCAATTCCGGGCGGAGGTTTTTTTACGAGGACGAAGACGGAGCGTGACCATAGTGCCAACTTTGGGTAGGACGCCAGGTTTCACTTGCCACATTAAAGCACTGTTCTGCTGAGT
>CAXGRW010000101.1:0-11356 GCA_964012125.1 uncultured Rhodopirellula sp. | reverse complement strand
CTGGTCGAAAGAATTGGGCACGATGTCACCTTGGTGCACGGCTCTGCAGATAACCTGAAAATTACTTACCCCGAAGATTTGTCAGTGGCCGAGGCGATCCTTGCCACTCAGCTCCATCAATCCGAATAAAACAATGCCCGAACAGAATTTGCTGGAAGAATTGAATTGGCGTGGTTTGATCCACCAGTGCACCGACGATGATGGATTGGCAAAATTACTTGCCAGTGCTCCACAAACTGTCTATATCGGATTCGATCCTACTGCAGACTCCCTGCATGTTGGCAGTATGATGCAGTTGATGATGTTGAGGCGGTTTCAAAAAGCTGGCCACCGTCCCATTGCCCTCGTCGGTGGCGCGACAGGAATGATTGGCGATCCCAGCGGAAAAAGCGAAGAACGTAATCTGCTGTCCGCCGAGCAATTGCAAAAGAATGTTGATGGCGTTGCAGCGCAGATGCGGCGATTTCTTGACTTCGGAGATGATGAATCAGATGGGGGTGGAGAATCATCCAATCATGCAATTTTGTTGAATAACTTTGAGTGGATGCGGGGTTACTCTTACCTTGAATTCCTTCGGGACGTTGGCAAAAGCTTTCCTGTTGGGGCCATGATGGGAAAGGAGTCAGTTCGGTCACGCCTTGAGAGTGAAGCTGGGCTGAGCTACACAGAGTTCAGCTACATGCTTTTGCAAGCCTATGACTTTGTGCATCTGTCACGCGAGCATGGCTGTCTGATTCAAGCGGGTGGTAGCGACCAGTGGGGAAACATTACCGCCGGGATTGATCTTGGACGGAGAATGTTGGGGCAGCAACTGTTCGGAATTACAGCGCCATTATTGACCACCAGCGATGGTCGGAAGATGGGTAAGACTGAGAGTGGAGCGATCTGGTTGGATGCCTCACGCACCAGTCCCTACCAGTTTTATCAATATTGGCGAAATGTTGATGATGCAGACGTGATGCGATGCATTGCCTACTTGACCGAGATTGAGCGTGCTGAGTACGACGAACTGAAGGGTGCAACTGAGTCTGATCCGGGGCGTCGAACCGCGCAGAATCGCCTCGCTGAATGGCTGACAGAATTCGTTCATGGGCAGGAAGGGTTGGCGAATGCGTTAAGAGCATCCAAGATGCTCTTTGGCGGTGAAATTGGCGTTCAAACCGATGCCAGTCTCAGTGAAATTTTTGCCGATGTGCCCAGCCAGGAAGTGACACGCGACGTGCTGGAGGGTGAAGGCTACTGGATTGTTCAGGCGCTGCAGGACGCGAAGTTGGCCAACAGTGGTGGCGAGGCCCGACGAGCAGTCAAGGAAGGCGGTGTTTACGTGAATAACATTCGTGCGACTGACGAAAAGCAACGACTGACTTCGGCTGACCTTGCAAGTGAAACGGTAATGGTCGTCCGAAAAGGAAAGAAGAATTACGCCCTGTTGCGTTTCGTTTGACACAACTGAAGCAAGTGTTGCAACTTGATTTTCTGCATGCTGTGTTTCAACTGGTTGTTATCGCAGCAGGGTTTCTCGGCAGACGTCCACGATTGTGTCTTCAGAACCAAGGTGAAACGTGGGAATTCTGGCAGCGATCAGTGGTCCAGCGATATCTGAGTAGTCGTTGATGTCGTGAGTGTTGACGATCGCCGCGACTGCCCTGCCCCGTCGTTGTAAATCAAGCATCGCGCCCATGGATTCCGCGGAGCATTGCTGCAGAAGTACTAGCAGTGTTGTGTCTGCTGAAAGTTGTGATTCACATTCCACAAGTAATTCTGCAAGAGTCAGGCCATCAGAACGCTCCAGTCGGGCTAGGGTTCGTACCATTTGCTTGAAGTGGGTAGGGCCACGTTCAGGGGGCATGATGACCGGACTGAGTCGATCGTTTTCATCACGCATGGATGCCGAAGAATGTGCCTCCCCTCGGACACGGTGGTCGCCGACCCAACCTTCCAGACGAATGCGATCCGCCGCATCGCGACCGTTCGTTGCCAACCCAACTGGCTCATTCACATCATGGAGTGAATTGGCAATTGATGCTGCTGCCGTGATGGCAAGATCACATCTCATTGGCTCGTGTTTTTCAGGATTGCTGGTCGCGTGCAGATCGAGAATGAGAGTGGCACCTACGATCGATGAAGGTTCATAAATTTTGCTGTGCAATGTTCCGGTTCGGGCTGTCGCTGCCCAGTGGACACTACGCATCGGGTCGCCGGGTTGCCATTGACGAATTCCGCGCAGACGAGTGGGGTCATCCATGATGTTGTCACGCATGCGGATCTCACCAATAGGACGACGCGATCCAATTTCATAAGAATTCAGTGCCACAATGTTGGGAAGCACCGTGACGTACTGCGGTTGGGTACCAACTTGATAGCGACGGTACATGCCCATCAGGTCGCCTGTTTCCATCACCGTTGGGCCGATCTGAAAGTAGCCTCGTCGGTTGCACTTGATTTCATAGTTGAGCGAGCATGTTTTGCCAGCACCGATCAAAAAAACTTGAACCCGTTCCCCTTCGACTTGCAGGGTTGGTGGATTGAAAAGGGTAGCCCAAGCGGGAAGCAGGTCTTCGACCAGTAGCCACAGGACTGGTAGCCGACTTTGATTGGTTAGTTTGACTTCGACCGCTAGACGCGACCCAATTTTCACTTCCTGATCGCCGTGGGCGCGAGTCGCAACGGTCGAACGCGACCATGTGTTGGCGAGAAAAAAATTCACCAACAGCAAAATGCCGGCGGCGATCGCTGCGATGATCCACAACGCAGCACCCGAAATCATTCCTGCCAGTAGCAGGCCACTTATGCCAGCCAGAATTGCAAGTCGGGGCGTAGATGCAGGCCCGCTCTTCGGATCATCCATGCGTCACGAAGCTTCGATGGTGGGAACAGCAATTTCGCCAACAATGTCCTCGATCACTTTCTCGCCGGTGATCTTGCGAAGCCGACTTTCGGGACGAACGATCAGGCGGTGATTCATGACAGGCGCGATGATTTTTTTGATGTCATCCGGAAGCACATAATCGCGACCGCGAATCGCAGCCATGGCTTGCGAGCATCGGAAGAGCGCAATCGTTGCTCTCGGACTTCCACCCAATGCGAGGTCAGCATGTTGTCGCGTTTGTGAAATGATTTGCAGCAGGTATTCACGAACGCGTGGATCAACGTGGACCATTCGGATGACTTGCTGAGCAGCTACCACTTCGTTGGCCTCGGCGACTGGTTTGAGCCGATCGACGGGATGAGAGTGCTGCAGCAATTCGAGCATCCGCAGCTCTTCCTGCATGGATGGGTATCCGAGACTGAAACGCATCATGAATCGGTCAAGTTGAGCTTCCGGAAGCGGAAATGTCCCCTCATGATCCACAGGGTTCTGCGTTGCGATGACCACAAATGGCGGCTGCAGGGTATGCGTGTTGCCATCTACGGTGACACGCGCCTCGGCCATCGCTTCCAAGAGGGAAGCCTGCGTTCGGGGAGTCGCGCGGTTAATTTCATCGGCCAACAGAATTTGTGTGAACACGGGGCCCGGTCGGAACTCGAATTGTGATTTCTTCTGATTGAAAATCGAGGTTCCGGTCACATCGGTCGGTAACAAGTCGGGTGTGCATTGGACTCTTTTGAACTTGCAGCCGACACTTTTTGCTAGAGCTCGGGCAAGCATTGTCTTCGCGACCCCGGGGACATCTTCAAGCAAAATGTGCCCGCCGCTGAACCAAGTTACCAGTGACAGAACCAATTGCTTGCGTTTTCCAACAATTGCTTGCTCAATATTTCCAATGATTCGCTTCGATAATTCACCCACGTCAGCCGTGGTTTTGATTCCCGGAGAAGTTGCGGTAATACCACTTTTTACCGCTTTTTTTACCGGTTTTGTGTCTGGGTCGGTTCCCGCCCGCCGGTTTGGGTCGGTTGGATCAGCGTTGGGGGCACTCATCTCGTTTCCGTAACGTTATCAAGTTCTTGTGGTGAATAATGTCGCGATAGCAGTTATCATCATACTGTTGAACTCACCTGTCGTCGCGATGCAATCGTGATCGCAGATCAATCTGTCGCTGATGATGACTCCATGATGGATGTACCGAACCTGCTTGTGACGGATGACGATAAGGCTTTTCGCAAGGTTGTGTGCGAAGGGCTGCAGCGACGTGGTTTTCGTGTAATTGAGGCCTGCGACGGGCGTGAAGCATTGGATCTCATCGAAAGTTCACGGGTTCATGTTGCGGTTGTTGACGTTCACATGCCAAACGTCACTGGTTTGGACGTCATTCGGCATCTGCATGAACGTCCTTCGAGTTTGCCGTGCGTTCTGATGAGCGCGGAGTTGAACGATGAGATTCGTCAGGAGGCCGAACGAATGTGCGTTTACGATGTGCTAAGTAAGCCCCTGAGACTGTCGCAGTTGACTTCCGTTGTTTCTCATGCGCTAAATGATTACTACGGCTGGCAGCCTCCCAAAGCGGGGTGATCGTGCTGTGTTGCCGGTGGGTTCGCATGCAATAGAGATCGAAACTCTACGGAATGGTCGCTGATTCAAATTGCCCAGCATGCATCCGGTCACAGGCTCTTTTCTCTTGGTGACTGGCGTAACAGCACGAGTGACTTTCATTCTTGCCGTGGTTTTTGCTGCGAATTGATTCCCTGTAAACGTCATCTCGTCGCAGTTACAATACCCACCAAGTAAAATTTGACCATTACTGCGAAAGACGATTCATGAAAACATTCTTTGCGACTCTCTGTGGGCTCTTGTTGCTCGTTACGCCAGCCCAAGCAGTAGAGAAAACAAACGCTAAGAAACCAAATATTGTGATGATTCTTGCGGATGACTGCACGCATAATGACCTGCCAATGTACGGAGGGCAGAACGCTCGGACACCCAATCTCGAGCAACTCGCCACTGAGGGGCTTGTTTTCAATCGGGCCTATCTTGCGGAGGCGATGTGCCAGCCATGTCGGGCTGAGCTGTATTCAGGTTTGTACCCGATGCGGAATGGTTGTGCGTGGAACCACTCTTCCTCTCTGCCAGAGACATTAAGCATGCCACACTACCTCGGAGCACTTGGGTACCGAGTGGGACTGGCTGGTAAGGTGCATGTGCTTCCCAAGCAGGCGTTTCCTTTTGAACGTGTTTCCGGGTTTGACGCGAGTTGTGTCAGGAACCCCACCAAAGCACATGAGCTTTCCGCGGTCAACGAGTTCATGCAGCGTGACAAGCGGCAACCTTTTTGTCTCGTGGTTGCTTTGGTGGAACCCCATGTGCCATGGGTTATGGGTGATGCTTCGGCCTATCCACCAGCAGGGCTGAAGTTACCTCCCAATATGGCTGACACTAAATTGACTCGTGAAGCGTTCTCTCGCTATCTCGCTGAAATCACTTATATGGATTCACAGGTGGGAGAATTGTTGAATGCATTGGAGGATGCAGGCGAAGCTGATAACACAT
This sequence comes from uncultured Rhodopirellula sp., assembly GCA_964012125.1. GTDB lineage: Bacteria > Planctomycetota > Planctomycetia > Pirellulales > Pirellulaceae > Rubripirellula. The sequence continues at coordinate 5,928 of CAXGRW010000101.1, read as the reverse complement.
TGGTTCTGTTTTCGTCGGAACAGGGATCTCAATTCCCAGGCAATAAGTGGACTAACTGGGATACGGGAGTCCATACGGCATTGATTGCCCGTTGGCCGGGAATGGTTCCTGTAGGTGTGCGAACTGATGCGATGGTTCAATTCGCGGATGTCCTGCCGACATTGCTGGATGTTGCCGGAAGCACCGAAGAGCACTCAACTGCTTTTGATGGGCGTAGCTTCATTGATGTTTTGAAGGGTAAGTCATCACAGCACCGGAAATTTGTCTATGGAGTTCATAACAACGTACCGGAAGGACCGCCCTACCCTATTCGCACCGTCAGTGATGGTACCTATCGGTATGTCAGAAATTTACTGCATGGAAATCTATATATCGAAAAACACTTGATGGGCGTCCGTGGTGACGGCTTGTTGAACAACCCGTATTGGCAAACTTGGGTTTGGGATTCTTGGGAGTCTCCGGAAACTTACAATTTGGTGCAACGCTACATGAACCGACCGGCAGAGGCGCTTTATCACACTGCTACCGATCCCTATGAGTTAAAGAATCTTATTGGAACCGATAGTGTTAAGGGGACACTCAAGACCCTTTCACGTGAGCTTGATCGGTGGTTGGTCAGTCAAGGTGATCCTGGCATCGAACAGGATACGCCTGAGAGTCATCGGGCTGCTAAGCGGGGGGAGCATCGTTTTCGTGCTCCCGTGGTGGACAAATGAATCAATCAAACGCTGTCACTGCAGGCAGGATTGCGTGTTTGTTCTGCTCCCCTACCCTTCTTCTGATCGGTATCTCGATTGTGTTCTTTTCTTCGCCTGCAAATACATCGGCTGAACTGCCAGACTCGAATCAGGTTCTACGGAAAATTGTATTTGGTTCCTGCATCAAGCAGGATTTGCCAACTCCTATCTTTTACACCATGGCAGGCGAATTCCCTGACCTCATTCTGTTTCTCGGAGATAATATCTATGCCGACACGGAAGATATGACTGAGATGCGAGCGAAGTATGATCGTCTCGAGGCTAATGCCGATTTCCGTCGTTTGCGATCAGAATTTCCGATCATGGCAACGTGGGATGACCATGATTTTGGAGTCAACGATGGTGGAGCAGACTTTCCCCAACGCGAAGCATCTGAGCAAGAGTTCATGCGTTTCTGGGATGTACCCTCTCAGTCACCCATTCGCACTCGCCGTGGTGTTTATGACGCCAGGATATTTGGTCCTGAGGGGCAGCGTGTTCAGGTGATCATGCTCGATACGAGGTATTTTCGATCTCCCCTGAAGAAAGGTGAGAAACGAGTTGGCGGTCCCTACGTGTCCGACGATTCCCCTACCAAAACCATGTTGGGTGAAGCTCAGTGGACATGGCTTCAACAGGAACTCGAAAAACCTGCCGAAGTACGTTTGATTGGTACAAGTATCCAGTTGCTCCCTGAAGCAGGGGGGCAAGAAGCATGGGGTAACCTACCACGTGAACGCGAGAAATTCATTCGCCTCGTCAAGGAAACCAAGGCAGCTGGCGTGGTTCTTCTGAGTGGTGACCGTCATTGGGCCGAGTTGTCCTGTTGCCGTGAACAAGTGCCCTACCCTTTGTATGAAATGACGTCCAGCAGCTTTAACCAGATTCATCCGCGTGGCACACCCACTGAAAATCGATTTCGCGCCGATGAACGAACCTATCATCGCGAAAATTATGGGGTCGTGCGTATTGATTGGAGTCGTTCCATTCCAACGGTGACGCTGGAAGTGAAAGATATTGAAGGTGCGATTCGCATCGAAAAGAAGATGACTATCGGTGAATTGCAGGCGAATTAAGATCTTGCAGCCGAATTTGAATACAGAACCGCACTACAGGACGAAGGTGTCATTGTGCTTGTTACCGAACAGAACAATCGTAGCAATCAGCATCAAGCCTTGGTTTTTGCCGCAGTCGTGGCAGTCGTCGTCTTAGTGTTGGCGTTGAAATGGCCTCTTGCCTTATTGGCTCTGCCTCTGGTTTATGGTGTCCACCATCTGATGCGTCGACGTACGCTGAGACGAATCAAGGTCATAGCCGAACCCCTACCTGATGCTTGGGAAAACGTATTGCAAAGCAATGTCGTCTTCTACCAGGCATTGGATGAAGCGGGCCGCGAGCGGTTCCGGAATTTGATCAAGGTGTTCATTGACGAGGTTCCCGTGACAGGCATCCGAACAGATGTTGATGACACAACGCATGTTTTGGTTGCAGCAAGTGCGACGATTCCAATCTTCGGATTCGAGGATTGGGAGTATGCGGGTCTCGGCGAAATTCTGATTTACCCCGGTGCCTTCAATGAAGACTATCAAACAGATCAAGGAGTCAGTCGGAATACGCTCGGAATGATTGGGGTGAATCACCTAAGTGGAGTCATGATTCTTTCCAAGCCTGATTTGATTTCAGGATTCAAGAATCACAAGGATAAACGGAATGTTGGAATCCATGAGTTTGCGCATCTGGTTGATAAAGCAGATGGGTCAGTCGACGGTTTGCCGAATCGTGTTGCCGGCGATGCGGCTGCTCCATGGATCGGTTGGGTCGCTGAAGAATTGAAACGCGATCCACGAGCTAGAGAAGAAATTGACGACTACGCCTATACGAATGAGGCGGAGTATTTTGCGGTTCTGAGCGAGTATTTTTTTGAAGCGCCTGAGCTTTTGCAAAAACGTCATCCGGAAGTCTATAGCATGATGCGGAAGATGTATCACCAAGACACACGAAGCTTCCTTTCGGCAGTCAAGCCTCGCCCGCGGCGGGTGGGGAGAAATAGTCCTTGTCCTTGTGGAAGCAACAAGAAATATAAAAGGTGCTGCGGTCGAAGTACCAAACGTGGCATGAAGTTGAGTGCCTGACGCATCAAGTGTCAGAGGTATCTTTTATGTGTTCGCTGTCCTCCAATACTGTCAGTTCGCCCGCTGTGGACGAAGAGCGTCTGAGTTTGAACAGTGGATAGACAATCAGGCCGAGCAGCAAGGTGATGCCACTTGCGATCCCCTGTCTGTAGTCGTTGATCCCGTACAAAAACGCCAGGAACAATGTTGCTGCAACGTAAAAAGCAGCTGGGATTCCGAATAGCGGCAACTTGAGTGTGGCGTCCATCATTCGCATACGGAAAACCATGCTGATCGTCAGGGCTGAGCACAGAGAAAGGGTCAGGCCCAGATAGCCCAACAGCTCACTGATCGTGGTGAGTGAGATGACAGCGATTGCCAAGACCGCTTGAAACCAGATGGTTACCACGGGTGTCTCAGCTTTGAACTGAAAAAAGCGAGGCAAAAATCTATCATCCGCCATCTTTGCATAGACGCGGGGACCGGTCATCACCATGGCGGACACTGAAGTGAAAAGTGAGAGGCAGATGATGATGCGAACGACGGTTGCAAAGGATTCGCCACCGATTGCTTGGGCAGCCGTTGCGGCAATTTGTGAAATGTTATCTGGCTCTGTCGCTACCGTTCTTTCTGGCGCGTAAACAAAAATTACGTTCAGTGCGATGTAGATCAACGTGACCACGAGCGTGCCGCCAATCATCGCCCGGGGTACGTTTCGTTTCGGTGATTGAATCTCACTGGAAATGTAAATCGCAGCGTTGAATCCTGCAAAGCTGAATGAGATGTAAACCAGTTGCTTTGCAAATTCAAGTATGCTGGGCGATGCAGTCGCAGTTGTCGGGATACTTTCGTTTTTACCTCCGGCCCAATTTGTAAGGTTCATCATTGCGTACGTGATAAAGCCGGCGATCAATACCATTTTGACCACGACAAAAAAGTCCTGCGTTCTTGCAGCAGATCGTACTCCTATCGTGTGCATGATTGCTACGAGCAAGACTGATGAGATCGCAATACTGCCATCGGGTAGATTTTCTACGCTGAGCAGCGGTCGCAGATAACTTTCCAAACCGAGCGATGCGATGGCAATCGCACCTGTAAAACCCGCTAGAAGTGATACCCAGCCCGCCATGAGGCCAGCAACGGGATGCAAAGTTTTGCTAAGGAATAGGTACTCACCGCCGGACTCTGTAAATTTCTCAGCCAACGATGAATAACCCAACGCTCCGCAAATGGCGATGAGACCACCAACGATCCACGCGGCGACCACTAGGCTGGGGTCACCCAAGGCAGCGAGTGTGTACCCGCTTGTTGTGTACACCCCTACTCCAATCATGCTGGCAGCTACCAACGTCGTTGCCGAACCGAGGCCCAGCGAGCGTTTTGGGGCAAACAAGCGACTGTTCCTCAGAGGCGTAGGCGTGGTGATAGTTTGACAGAGTCGGAAGTCTGGCCCAATGTGCGAGGCCTATGTGGCGATGAGGCCGATGTAGGTGCGTTGGTATGCGTCAGAGGCCTCTTGGTGAGTCGGAAATGCTGACGTACCGTTCGGGATTATTAAAGCGTTGTTTTGCGAAACTCAAGAAAGTAGTTTTCTTTGAAGCCGGCAATTTTGCGTTCCCCAACCAGTTCAAAGCCGGCACCTTGGACTTCATCGATGAATGTCTGCTTACCTGCTCGTACATGGTTGAGAGTCCATTCGCGAGATGTTCCCGGGATACGTTCAAAGTCAATCAGAATTACCCGCCCACCATCGGACAAAGCATCATGGATCGACATCATCGTCTGCTTTGGGAATTCGAAGTGATGGTAGACGTCGCAGATGAAGGCGAGGTCGATGCTGCTGGGTGGCAGGCAAACAGAACGGTCATTGCAAAAAACTGTTGTCGTGTTGTTCAGGTTGCGTTCTGCAAATAGAGCAGTCAAGTGTTGCGTAAATTTGGGAGAAATTTCTACTGCGTAGCTCCAGCCTTTTTTTCCCGCAAATTTGCTCATCAAAATGGTGAAAAATCCTGTGCCCGCACCAATGTCAGCGACCCGCGATCCGGGTTGAATCGCCATGGCTTTCATGATTTCAGTGCGAGCTTGGTATACCTCACGGCTCTCGATTTCGAACCGCGCAATCCACTCATCAACATTCAGTTCCGGATCGGTGAATTTGCTGTTGATTCCCGGTTTAACACTTGTTGGGGCCTCTCCTTGTTCAGTAGCAGGCGTAGGCGGTTTTGTTTCACTGCTGGGAGCTTTTTGTTGTGTCCATGCGACAGTTGAAGTAAGGAGGGTGAGCAGAAGAGTTGCAACGAAACGTTTCATGGTGACTTTAATGATGGATTTTAAAAAAGAAAACGTTTGTAGTTTTCCGAGTGGGTTCGATTTGTTCGTAAACGGAGAATTATGCCATGCAGTTTCGCCACGCGTTAATCGGGAGTGCTTTTGAGCGTTTGATTTATTTGCTTCGGTGTTCGCCTGATTTCCAGTTCACTTGAAGCGATTCGATCTTTGCCACTTCATCGTTGTCAGAGAAGTTTCCCTCGGTACTGAGTCGTAGGAATCTCGCGGGACGCGAGGGAGCGACCTTTCCCGCACCATGATTCTTGAAGTTGCTGTTCCCCAAGTGCTTGGACGAAATCCGGTATGTCCCCTTATTTGTATCCATTTCGAGTCGCAAGATAATCGGCTGGTCAAGTTCATTGTTTCGTGTGATTGTGGTGGCAGGGACGACTGTGCCTCCCCCCGGAGCCTCGCCTTTTATCACGATATCGCCATTAAAGTTTCTTGATAACACCAAGCTCGCTGCGACTTTTGGACGATCACGATCACTGGTGAATCCGATCCGTATTGTTTCATTGCTCAGGTCGCCAGAAAACTTTAGCTCTCGCAGTTCGAGTTCAACTGCCAGCTGGGCTGCAGACTTGTTTATTGGAAGATAGGTGTCTGCCTGCTCGTCGAGGGATGAGCGTTTGATGCTCAGGCAGCCGCTGCCATCAATGGTGGAAGCAGGCAGCGCGTTGGTCCATTTCCTTTTTAGTTTTCCGTGGAAGGACGCTTGAGGAAGTTGGGTGTGCATGGCATCGTCAAAATCC
>CAXGRW010000100.1:0-11488 GCA_964012125.1 uncultured Rhodopirellula sp. | reverse complement strand
TGGCGTGTGGCGAAGGGCATTTCACCCGCTTGCTCAAGCAAAAAAGCGTCGCATCAATTCTGGGTCTCGATGCATCCAAAGGAATGATCGAACTGGCGTTAGCCGAAGAGGAAAGACGCCCTCTGGATATCGACTATTCTGTCCAAGATGTTTGTGATCTGAAGGACAACAGTAAGTACGACCTTGCTTTTGCTGCGTGGTTGCTAAATTATGCGACCGATGCTCGGCAACTCTTGCGAATGAGGCAAGCGATCACCGGACTGCTGAAACATGGTGGAAGCTTTGTCACAATCATCACCAAGCGTGATGATCCGATTTTCAATTTCCAAATGGGAAAACCACACGGATTCACCAAGCACACGAGCGTTTTAAACCAAGACGGGTGCGTTATTCCCAACGGAACGCTCATGGTGTGGAAACTGGTTTTGCCGAATGGCAAACAGATCGAAATCACGAACGACACGTGACAAAGACAACCGTGACCGGCAGGCTGCTGGAATCAGGAGTTCGTGAAGTCAACTGACATCCCCCACAAGTCTTGCCCGTAGCAATCCAGACGGATGGTTACGATCACTGGAAGCCCTTTGTGGATTCGCCACCGTTGGTCTTTCTGAAGTGTCATACCTGACACACGTCTAAACTTGGCAATCGTTTCAAAAACCATATCAAGAGCTACCTGTCAAATACAACAATAACAAACTCGGGTCCTCAGCAATGTCGTGGTTCCAGTGATAAGCAGTGTTTTGCCTTCATATCCTCGGCGGCCAGTTCTATCTTCGGGCACAGGGTTGCTAGACTACTTCAACACCATGTCTGTGAAGTCCAGAAACCAGTTCCAGTCAACCTCCCCCAAACCGTGTCCGCCACTGCGAATGTGGTAGCCCGTGTTCCCAACGACCCTCGGGGTATTCAACGCTGGCATGGTTGTTTCCGTGATGGATTGTTTACCTAGCAACTCAAATACGGGTGCAGCGGCTACCAACGATGCGTACTCGCCTTTAGGGTCTGCCCAAAGATCCTCATCGGAACTGGCGACATAAACTGATCGTGGTGCAATCAACGCCATCACTTCGTGCTGGTCAACTGGAAGTTGTGACTCCCGTTGAGCGTACTTCGAAAATGGTTCGCAGAACCAGTGTGGAAAACTGGAAGTGATTCGACCGACTGTTTCGCCAAAAGCACGTCGTGACAGTGCAGCACCGCCACACCCTGAATTATTGCTATACGCCACAGCAAAACGCGGATCCTCACAGGCTGCCCACAACGACGCCTTGCCCCCTCGCGAATGGCCGACGACAGCTACTTTGCTTGCATCGGTCAAAGATACCTTTTCCAAATGGTCCAACACTCGACTGGCAGCCCAACCCCAAGCTGACAGGCTGCGCCACGCCCTCGAAGTCGGGGGAGCACCACTCGCGAAAAAGGCTCGGATACCTTCGGGGTATCCATCCTTCTTATCCGGATCTACATCAGAAGTGTGAAAAGAAGCAGTCGCATAACCACGCTGAACGATCGTCTTCGCAGGCCAAAATGGATCATTTTCTTGAATCGCTTTTTCCAACGGGATGAAGTACCGGTTGTTGATGTGAATCACAGCAGGCACAGGCCCCTGGACTCCATTGGGAATGAACAACACGAAGGGAAACTTGTACTGCCGTTCACCGATACCCACCACTGCGACCATACTGCGGCCCGTCGCCACCCCGTCCCAAACCTCTTTTTGCTCTTCAACCTGCTGAAAAGTCAGCGTGTACTCGACGTGGGGACGCTGGCCGTAGACTTCATTGCGAAACAGTGACATCAGCTCTTCGCGTCTCAATTGCCCCCAATCAGCTGCTGTGACAATCGGTTTTCCCGTTTGACTCACCAAAGGATCAGGAAGTTGAAAATCGGGAACTTTGGATTCCTGATAATTAAATTCCTTACGTCTTTGAGAGTTCTTTTTGACCAATGCTGGTTGAGCTTTCCATGGCTCCGCGTGTTCTTTCGAATCAGAAACCACGCCTTGTCCATAACAAAGCCCCCCTACAGCGATGGTTTGCAGCCAGCAAACCAACATGGCCGTTGGGATCCAGCTACGATTTGTAGGCACAGTGTTGGTGGTTTTCATTGCAGATACCTTGTGGATGCGGGGTGGGTGATCCCGTTTATAGTACCGCCAGACGTTCACAACAGCCTCACTTGGCAAAATTCTGGCAAAACGAACGCGATCCAGAACTCGAGACATCCCGCGGTGTTCACTTACGTATCTCCGAGTGTGCTTTGAACATTCGTCGAAATCTTCCCCAATAATTCAACAGGAAATCCCATGAAATGTCTTACATGCTTAGGCGTTGCTTTAACGCTGGCGATTGGTTTCCAAGCTGATGCTCAAGAGCAGCGAGAAGCGAAACCACGCGGTGTGCAGCAAGATGACAATGGCCCCAGTGGCCCTGGGCGTGGAGGACGCGGCGGCCCAGGCGTTGGTGGACCCGGGCAAGGTGGACGCCCCGGCATCGGTGGTCCCGGACAAGGTGGTCCCGGACAAGGTGGTCCCGGACAAGGTGGTCCCGGACAAGGTGGCCCCGGACAAGGTGGCCCCGGTTTTGGCGGGCGTGGTCAGGGCAGTCGTGGAGGTGCAACAGGAGGTCGTGGTGGCATGATGAGCTTCTTGCCTATTCTGGTGGCTTTGGATGTCGATCGCGACGGTGAAATTTCTGCAGCTGAAATCGACAACGCCGCGAAAGCTTTGAAGACACTCGATAAGAACAAAGATGGCAAACTAACTCCCGATGAACTCCAACCAGCATTAGGTGGACGTGGCGGCGGGACACGAGGCGCAGGAAGTCGAAGTGGAGGAACGCGCGGCGGTGGAGAGCGTGGATCAGAAGGGCGCGTTGCTCCCAACAGCGTTCCTGAGCGTGGTTTTCAGCGTGGCGGCCCCGGTGGGGGAGCCATGAGTGCTGCCAGCCGCCTGATGGGATTTGATGAAAACAAGGACGGCAAGATCAGCAAGGAAGAACTCCCCGAGCGAATGCAGCCACTGATGACCCGAATTGATCGCGACAAGGACGGATTTCTTTCCAAAGAAGAACTCGAGTCGATGGGAGGCTCAGGCAATCGAGGTCCTGGTGGTGCTGGCAGTCGCGGCCCTGGTGGTCGTGCCCCTGGAGATACTGGCGGTGCCAGACCACAAGGTGAACGCCCACAGCGACCACCCGTTGAGTGATTCCTGACGAATCATCCTGATTGAATTCAACCGACGTTGCCCTGCGATTCACTGACTCGTGGGGCATTTTCACGTATGGGCACCTTTGAATTCATTTACCATGACTCAGTCGTACTTGTGCTCATCTTGGCACTTGTTGCATACGAACGCCTCGTCTGTGTTTGCTATGCTACTCAACGATTTGCAAGACAGCAGACACTCCTTTCCAGCCAAGCACAAACAACTGGCCCTGTGTTCTTTATCGGCAATTTTCTACACGCACGTTTCAGAATTGCAGACCATCGCTCTGAATGGATTAGCCGCTGTGCTTCCTGACCTCTACAAACCCTTAACCTGATACACCACTAAGCGTTCATACCTCTGTTTGGTGGACCAACAACATCGAGTTCAATGAGTGTTAGGAGCACGTGCTCGCATATTCCTGCATGACTGACCCACTATGAAAATCGCCACTAGCTGCCTTGGGAAAAAGACAAAGAAGTTTTTCGTCTTCATCCTGCTATCAATCGCAATAGCATGCAGCTTCCTGATATTCAATGCAGCACGACTGAAGTCACGACAAATAGACGTTCAGGCAATCGTGCAAATTGAGATTGATCAAACCGTCGCATTATCACATTTATCAAATGCTATTCAGCTTCCAACCGTGTCTTACACCAACCGTGCCAAAAACGATGGCTCAGTGTTCCTCGAGTTTCAAGCACTGCTTGAATCTTCTTATCCAGCCATCACTGCACACTTAAAACGGTACACGGGCGAGGACTTTGGCAACGGACAAAACCCCAGCCTGCTCTATCAATGGTCGGCCGACAGGAGCGAGAAGACACCCGCCATTTTATTGATGGCACATTACGACGTCGTCGCCATTGAGCAAGCATCGCTTGAGGAGTGGCAGCATCCACCGTTTTCCGGTGTAATCGAAAATGGTTTCCTGTGGGGGCGTGGCACCTTGGATGACAAAGGTGCTGCGATCGCTTTGATGGAGGCATGCGAGCGGCTGGTCAAAGCTGGCTTTGAACCTCGACGCGACATCTATGTCTCGTTGGGGCATGATGAAGAAGTCGGTGGCAGATATGGCAATCAACAGATAGCAACATGGATGCGGAGCAAAGGAATACGTCTGGACATGGCCCTTGATGAAGGAGGTGGAATTTATCGAGGTGTTCCTGGCATTGAGCAACCAGTAGCCTTAGTTGGAATTGCAGAAAAGGGTTACCTGAATATCACAATGAGAGTCCAATTGAATCAAACGGAGACAGGACATGCATCGATTCCTCCCGGAGAAACCGCGATTGGAATTTTGTCCTCTGCAATTACCAAACTACAGCAGACACCGTTTCCGGCGAGGCTTGATGGTGGAGTCAGCAGGATGCTTGATTACCTTGGTCCTGAAATGTCTTTTCTCAATCGAATTGCAATTGGCAACAAGCAATTGTTCGGCTCGATCATCGAAAACCAGTTCAGCAGTACGCCAGCGGGCAACGCTGCTTTGAGAACAACTTTGGTACCCACCATGATTGAATCAGGCTTTGCCGAAAATGCCCTGCCTTCAACAGCTGCCGCGAATCTCCATCTGCGAATTCAGCCGGGAGAAAGCGTTGAATCGGTACTGCGATTTTTGCGTTCCTCGATTCAGGATGATCGTATTACTCTGCACATTGACCAGACGCTGGATGGTAAACCACGAGATCAATTGGGATACCGAGAGCCATCCAGAATTTCTTCTGACACAAGTGCCTCTTTCGAAGCCTTGCATCGCACGATCAAACAGGTTTTTCCTGACGTAGCTGTGGCACCTTTCTTCGTCGTCGCTAGCACCGACTCTGCTCACTACGATGATCCCACCCTCACCAACGATGTTTACCGTTTCACACCATGGAACCTGGATCAGGCAGGAGTGACATTGATCCATGGGGTCAATGAAAAGATTGCCACCACCCAGTTCATCCAGATGATCCGTTTCTATGAGCAATTAATTATCAATTTGGCCGGAAATACTTGAATTAGGGTCGGTTTTGCGAAGGGGGATCCCTTGCATCTATAGTCCCACGCATTGGCGGTGGACCTAGCAACTCGGTCACCGCCGTCCTCAGCCCTGCAAGTTTTCATCAGCCATTCGGTCGCAATATGAATCGGTCAAAAATGTTGAGCTACGGCATCACCTTGGTTTGTCTGGGCATCGTGGGTTATTACGGCTGGAAATTTACAGCTCGAAACGCCTACGAATCTGCGCGGTACAGCGTCGTATCCTCGGACGGTAATTTCGAGGTTCGCGACTACCCTGATCTCGTTTTAGTCTCGACACCGATGAGAGTTGACGCCCAAGGTAGCGATGGCAGCTTCTCGCGTTTGTTCCGTTACATCAGCGGCGACAACGGCCAACAGCAGAAAGTTGCAATGACGACGCCTGTTTTCATGGAACGAGGATCGCAAAATTCCGGGGACGAAACCACGCCCAACCAAACCAACGGTGACGGTAGACAAAGCGGTATCCAACCGGGGCAAATGGCGTTTGTAGTTCCAGAACAAGTAGCCTCTGGTGGGGCCCCTCAACCGGGTAACGCAAATGTCGAATTGCGAGAGCGGGCGGGAGGAAAGTTCGCAGCCATCAGATTCGCAGGTCGGATGGGCGACCAGGCGCTCCGCCAAAATGAGGCCGAACTACGCCAATGGATGAAGCAACAAGATTTTGCGGTCGCCGGTCCAGTGGAGTATGCCGGCTATGACCCCCCATGGACCCCAGGATTCCTGAGGCGAAACGAAATTCTGATTCGGATCAAATGATTTCGGGATTTGCTGGCGTGACTGCTAATCCCCGCCACCTGAATCGCAAACTCCCCCCCAATGCTTCCTGCTTCATACGAAGATATCGATCGTAGGTTGCAGTCTCATGAAAATCGTGTGCCGTTCCCGGAATGCAACTCGGTAACTTGATGGGTGTTGGTTGATTTATAATCTCGCTTCCTACCATCCCAAATGGAGCGATTTTCAAGATGCAACCTTACTGTTTCCCTGTCCTGATCTCCCTCTTGATTACGGCCACGATTCAAGGCCGTGAACCGCTAGTTCACGTCTCCCTTGCCAAAGAAAATCGGATCGTCACTTATCGTCTTAGCGAGCCGGACGGCACTCTCACCCTTGTTGACAGTGTGACCGTCAATGGAGGGCCTGGGGCACTGGCTTATCACCCTACTTTGCCTATTCTGTTCGCCTCGATCCGCAGCGCTGGAAAGCTTGCCAGCTTCCGAGTCGATGCACCGACCGGAAAACTTACGAGCATCAACGAGATCCCTGCGGGTGCTGACCCCGCCTACTTGTCCGTTGACAAGTCTGGCGAATTACTCATGAGTGCTTATTACCGCGCGGGCAAAATCCGTGTGCACTCCATCACGGACAAAGGAGCGATCGGTAAGGAATTGCAATCCATCACAACTGACGAGCGTGCGCATGCGATCGTGCCGGACCGTTCGGGTCGTTATTGGTTTGTTCCTCACACTCGACCCAACGCAATTTTCCAATTCGTGCTCAGCGCTGGAGCAGGGGCACTGGTCAAAAACAAGCAACCAAAGTTACTACGCAATCCCAACACAGGTCCACGACATCTTTGGTTCCACCCAAGCCTCGATTTTGCCTACAGCAGCGACGAACAAGGATGCAGCGTTTCAACTTATGCATTGGATAACGCCAGTGGTACCCTCAGCCTGCAACAAACGCTGGCAACACTTCCACAAACAGAAGCTCATGCTGATACAAACAGCACGTCGGACATTGAAGTTCATCCTTCAGGTCATTTTGTCTACGTCGCAAATCGAGGCCACGACAGCATCGCCCGGTACGCAGTCAATCTCCACAACGGACTGCTAAAGCGACTTGGGAACACTCCAAGCGTACAGACAACAAGGTCTTTCAACATTAATCCCAGCGGCCAATTTCTGATTGCTGCTGGGCAAACCTCTGGCAACCTTGCAGTATTCCAAATCAACCAACAAAGTGGTGACCTGAAACGCCTGCACACACTGCCGGTTGGCAAGGCCCCGTGGTGGGTCACTATTCGATGACCTGAGCTCCGCACAAGCACTTCTTTTTTTCCAAGCGCCGTGTTTCCTCCCCAACCCCAGCTTCACAGCGAAATCATAAGATCACGAAATCAGAGTGTCACGAGCATTGCCTTTTGCGATCAACGCTGCCATTTCAGGATCCAATTGCATCGTTTCGAGCACGAATCCCTCTTCGGTAGCAACTGAATCGTTTTTCAGTACCTCCATCAGATTGCGTTCGATCGTGTGGCAGATCGCGTCTAGCGGCAAGTGGTCAATTCGTCGGGTATCGAATGGGTTTTGCAGTTCCATTCCAATCCGATCGAGAGACAACATGGGCAGAGCCAATAACATGACGAAAAGCGGAATCAGATAGATGCCATGGTTAAAATCCAGACCGCCCACAGCAAAGGTTGCCGAAGCCGCGAATTCGCCCATCAAGGCAAAGGGTAACGCGACCAAAAACATGAGGATTAATTGACGAACCTGAATTGCAGATGCACGCGCAAGAGGTGTGTTGCGGATTCGCTCACATCCTCCCAAGTAGTCGATGATCATGCTCCGTTGCTGTTCGGCTTGCAAGAAGGCATAACGGCTCATCCCTTCCCGTCGTCCCTCACTCAGCATCTGGGCCGTGATCGTAGCAACGAAGGTCGGCATGTGAGAAGCCCCGGAAACTCGTTTCGCATTCGCCCGCCCTACCAACCTCGATATTTCGGTTAGCGTGGTGTCGTCACGCAAACTGCACCGAATCACGTGAGGCATGACAGCAGTCCAGCGAATGAATTGATTTCGCCATTCTCCGCTGGGTGGTCCGTAAGATGACGCGATGACACCCAGATTGCGTGATTGATTGACTATTCCACCCCACAACTTCCGTGCTTCCCACCAGCGGTCGTAGCCAGCATTGGTGCGAAGTACCAACAACAGACCAAGCACAGCACCTGCTGCGGACAACACACTGGAAGGTATTGCCAGTACGACATCAAACTTTGCCTTCGCTACGGTGGCAATTAGCACGATGAGAAACGCGATAGTACCAAACTTGACGATATCGAAGAAAACCCGCGGAAGTGCCGATCCCCGGATCGTCAAAGCCCCCACCCAGAATGAATAGTTCAAAGACCGTGGTTCCTCAAGCGACTCAATCTCGCTGGTTTCAAAGAATTTTTCTGATGAATCCACAATACTGGCTCTCAAGGTTGGAAACGGAGTTCGGTCGGATAAGGCATAAGATCTACCAGCACACCCATCAAAAACGGCAAGGCCCGCCATTGGCTTCGCTGACGCAATGCTGAGAATACTGCAAGCCAATGCCTGCCTTCCGTGAACCCAACCTCCCCGTCAGTGCAGCATTGTAAATATTCATATCGCCCGGTCAACGAGCGACATGAATGTCGCTGAATCAGAAGTGATTTGTTCAGGTCTGCAACGTCCCTAATGCAGAAATGACGTTGCAGCAGGTTAAAAAATAAAGAAGCCAATCTTGCCGCGGGCCGCTCAGCCCTCGGCCCAGCGCATCTTCGTATACAGCGTGAGGAGTGCGAACACCGCCTGGAGCGAGAAGACGCCGAACGCGGCGACCCGGAGCTGGCCGCATCCGATCGGCCCATACGTCGTTCGCCCCGATTCCAGCGAGGCGAGACACCACCCGATCGCCAGCAGGATCGGTGGGTCGAAGTACCTCTGGAAGGCGAACGAGTTTACGGTGTAGGCGGCCAAGAAGGAGATCGTGAAACCGGTCACCAACCAGGCGGTCCGCGCACGGCCCGACGCGACGAGCAGCCCGAAGAGGATTCCAGCGGTCGCGCCGCCCACAACACTGCCTGCCATGATCAGGCTCGATCGACCGAGGATCGTAGGCGTCCAACTGGCGAACAACCAGAGCCAACCGCTGATCCGGCCGTATTCCTTGCCCGCCACCGATTCGAGCGACACCCCGGCCAGGAGCCCGACCACGAGGCCGATGACCATCGCGCAACGGACACGTCGATCCGTCCACCAGAACGGCAGAAGCACGACCACCAGGGGCGACGCGTAGACCGCGAGCAGCGAAAGCACCCCGGGAGTGACGCCATGATTGAGTCCACCCGCGTGCGCATAGCCATCGCCACCGATCTGAAATTTCGGCGGGACGAGGCCGCCCCACAGCATGACGAAGCCCGCGATGACGCCCGCCGCTACGATCGTCGCGATCGCAAAGATCACCGCCGGCTGGAGCCCGCGATGGCCGGGCTGGAGCGGGTCGCGGAACGGAAGACGGCGACGGATCGGATCCCACTGGAAGAGAAACGCAAGCAGCGCGACGCCCGAAACCCAGATATTGATCTGACGAACGAGCACCGAACATACTAGGGCAATCCCGGAACCGACGGCCTGCCCCCAGCTCGCCACGCAGAAGATCGCGGAACCGATCGAGACCGCAATCAGGGCGAGCGAGAGATTGTCAGTCATCACCCAGATCGAGTTGCCGAGGACGTACGGAGATGATGCGAGTGGAAGCGTGCAGAGGAAGGCCGTCCAGGGCGTGGCGACCTTCGCGGCGTATCGATAGGTGATGACGACGAACAGCACGCCGAACCCGCAGGCGAAGATCTGAAGCATGGTCTCCGAGGGCCCGAACATCCGGACCGCAACCGCGAGTGCCAGGTGCATGCCCGGCGTGGTCGCACTGCCGTAGTCGGACAGATCGACGGCAGGAAACGCCTCCGCAAACGCCAGCACCACCGGGACGTGGTGATAATCGTGATCGACGCTCTTCTCTGGGAATCGATCGAATCCCGACAGCACCGGACCAAGCGTCGCCGCCAGAAAGAGTACGATGAGGAACGCAGGCGCGAGGCGTCGACCCACCTGCCCTTGGCCGTTCATGCCCGTCGCTCTCGAGCGCTGTGTCGAACGTATCGAGTACCAAACTTGACGATATCGAAGAAAACCCGCGGAAGTGCCGATCCCCGGATCGTCAAAGCCCCCACCCAGAATGAATAGTTCAAAGACCGTGGTTCCTCAAGCGACTCAATCTCGCTGGTTTCAAAGAATTTTTCTGATGAATCCACAATACTGGCTCTCAAGGTTGGAAACGGAGTTCGGTCGGATAAGGCATAAGATCTACCAGCACACCCATCAAAAACGGCAAGGCCCGCCATTGGCTTCGCTGACGCAATGCTGAGAATACTGCAAGCCAATGCCTGCCTTCCGTGAACCCAACCTCCCCGTCAGTGCAGCATTGTAAATATTCATATCGCCCGGTCAACGAGCGACATGAATGTCGCTGAATCAGAAGTGATTTGTTCAGGTCTGCAACGTCCCTAATGCAGAAATGACGTTGCAGCAGGTTAAAAAATAAAGAAGCCAATCTTGCCGCGGAAAAACGTTTTTCTTCACGGGGGTAAGATCACGTGCCAGCAGCACAAAACAGCAAGGTCGCCGGAACATTTTTCTGTACATCGCACCTAGCAGAACACCGCTACGCGACCGAAAAAGTGGAATTCCCACCAGGGTTCAGCAGCCAGAACACCCTCGCGTCCACTCCTGAAAATGACTGCGGCAACCTTCAACAGCCCAAACTTGTGCTCGACAGGCCTGACCAGCATGAGCAAATTCACTTGTGAGAATTGGCTGAATCCTCGCATGGAGATGTTCAGCCATGAGTAACAACAGGTACGGTCGCTTCAGTAAAAAACCATTGAACCAGAAACGAACGCAATCGAATCAGGCAGCTTCGTCGATCGCGCGCCAGTAATTCTTGATCCATGGGGCAGGCAAGGTTGATTTCAGCAATCCACCCTTGTAACCCTCGATGGCTTGGTCAGGCAGGGGGTAACCGTGGAATACCAGAATTCGCATGTCGACTGGTTCTTGTGGTTCCCGAATCAGGTTGAATGGAAAAGTTGGTCGGCAGCTTCGTTTGAAACTTCGCACCCATTTTTCAGGCCAGAATTCCAAGTCGTCACGCAGCGTATTACTCACATACTGCTGCTCAATCCGAAAATTCTCGAGCGCCCATGCTTCATTCTCAGCAAAGTGCGAATAAACGTATTGATGTTTTTCGGGATTGAACCGGAAGATCGATGTATTTCCGACTCGCCCATCTCGCCCCGGCAGATACTTTGCTCTCCGCTTTTCCAGCCAATCCTGAATCACACAGAACTTACTGGGCGCAAAAGTGAAGAAGTCATCCATGGCCCCCGTGATCACAATATCGAGATCGAGAAACAGCGTGTCACCCTGAAGGTCCGCCAGT
>CAXGRW010000099.1:0-11502 GCA_964012125.1 uncultured Rhodopirellula sp. | reverse complement strand
TTTTCCGTGGAAGGACGCTTGAGGAAGTTGGGTGTGCATGGCATCGTCAAAATCCCAGCGAGAGATGGTGTCATATTCGTGTGCTGCAGGGCCCCCACTGCGACGACGATCGGCAATTCCAATTCGCATATTCGAATCTTGATCGATCGCGACAGTATGCGCGGATCCTTGTCTGGGACGATTGCCAACTTGATGCCCCATGTCGGCCAACTGTTTCTGCACGCGGGAATGTGGAAGCTGGTTGAGGGCTTCCAGATCAAGTCGATCTGGGAACCACTGATGGTGCATTCTCGCACCGGCGACCGCTTGTTCTGGGGTCAGGCTGAACTCAGTCACACCCAGCACGATTCCAAGCACTGTGTTGATGATAGTGCGACCACCCGGGCTGCCGGTCACCAATGCCAAATTCCCATCTTTTTCAAGTATGGTGGGTGATTGCGAGCTCAGCATTCGTTTTCCGGCTGCGACCGTATTTGGCTTGGTACCAATGCGGCCTGCCTCAGTGGTTTCACCGGGGAACCAATTGAAATCACCCATCTCGTTGTTGAGCAAAAAGCCGGCTCCCTTGACGACGATGCGTGAACCCCAAGTGGCTTCCAATGTGTAGGTGTTGCTAACCGCCATGCCATTTTTATCGACGATGGAAAAGTGTGTGGTGTCAGGGCTTTCGCTGATCACATTGATTTCAGGTGTGATCAATTCGCTGGGTGTTGCTTTGTTCAAATCAATCGACTTTGCGACTTCACGAGCATATTTTTTGCTCGTCAGGAATTCAGGGATTCGTGTGTGTTCGGGATCTCCTAAATAACGAGCCCGATCAGCGAAGACACGTCTACAGGTCTCGGCAATCAAGTGAATGCACTGCGGATCGTAACGATCCAACTTGGTCATGTTGAAGTTCTCGAGAATATTCAAAGCTTCGATGATGCAGGTGCCACCGGATGACGGAGGGGGGGCGCCCAGTACTGTGTAGCCACGGAACTTGCCCTTCATGGCTGGGCGGATGATCGCTTTGTACTGGTCAAGGTCTTGAAGCGAGATCTCTCCATCGCCTCGGCCCATCTCCTCCACCAGTTGCTTGGCGATGGCTCCCTTGTAAAAAGAATCAGGTCCTTGTTGGGCGATGAGCCGTAGCGTGCTTGCGAGATCAGGTAGCAACAGTGTGTCACCAGCTTTCCAATTGGACTTGTCTGGCTTGCTATAAACTCGCTTGAGTTCGGAATACTTATCTTCAGATTGAACCGATGGGATGCTCAAAACATAGTTCAGTGATTTCGCCAATGGCGGATCGATCGGGACGCCTTGCAATGCGAGTTTGCATGCGGGCATCACGAGCCTGGCCCATTTCAGGCGACCATATTTTTCATGAGCCAAAGCAAGGCCTCTTACCGTTCCCGGGACGCCGACCGCTTTCTGAGTGAAGGTTGTATCGGACCGCGTGAACGAATTCTTCTGCATTGAGATTGGAGCCATCTCACGGTAGTCGACGCAAACAGATTTTTTTCCGTTCGCAGGACGCACCAACATGAAACCACCCCCACCAATATTGCCAGCTTCGGGCCAGGAAACTGCGAGTGCGAAAGCCGTCGCAACTGCCGCATCCACGGCATTGCCGCCGTCCAGTAAGACATCTCGTCCAATCTGACTTGCAATTCTTGAGTCGCTGACAACGATTCCTCCGTCGCTACGGAGCACTTCTACTCGCTCGTCCTGTGCAGAAACATCATGGGGTTGGGCTAGCGTTGCAAGCAGAAACACGATGCAACTAACGAGGAGCCCAGTATCATGACGGCGATTGTGAAATTGGCTGTTGCAGTTTGGCAATTTTCTCTCTCCGAGCAGTGGCAAATGCGGCACAAAGCAGTAAGCGGAGTCTTTACCCCCACATTTGGTTGGTTTCATGCAGTCGGCTTTTACCAACCCGCCGGTCAGTTTACGGGGATCTGGCTCGTCTTGCAGATGTTTTCATCGGGACAGACGTCCTATTTTCAAAGGAAACACTGTTTCTATACGGGAACATCTGTTTCCTGCATGCATTCTTCTCCGTGTCGATGTGCCGCTCTTGAAAAAATGCAGCATTCACCCCCGCCCCAGTTCACCGCTGCGCTGTTACGATTTGTCCTGATTTGACATGTGGCGATATTCGCCGGACGGCCAGACATTCAACGATTAAAGGAAGACAGTGTCCCTTCAATCTCCGAAGATCATTTATACGCATACGGACGAAGCCCCTGCCTTGGCGACTCAATCGCTGTTGCCGATTATCCGAGCCTACGCAGGCGCGGCGGGAATAGAGGTTGAAACGAAGGATATTTCGTTGGCAGGGCGAATCCTTGCAAACTTCCCTGAACATCTGAACGAGAACCAGCAGCAGGCCGATGCGCTCGCTCAACTTGGAATGCTCGCCAAGACTCCCGAAGCCAATATCATCAAACTGCCAAACATCAGTGCATCCATCCCTCAGCTTGTTGCTGCGATTGAGGAATTGCAGAATCATGGATTCAGTGTTCCTGATTTCCCTGAAGAGCCAGTGAGCGATCAGGAAAAAGAGATTCGAACCCGCTATGCCAAAATTCTTGGCAGCGCTGTGAATCCTGTTCTGCGCGAAGGTAATTCTGACCGCCGGGTTGCTGGACCAGTCAAAGAGTATGCTCGTAGCCACCCGCATTCGATGGGCGGTTGGTCTGCCGATTCCAAATCACACGTCGCACACATGCAGGAAGGTGATTTCTTTGGCAGCGAACAATCCTATGTGATGGAGCAGGCTGGGGTTGTCAGTATCGAACTCGAAGCGGCGGACGGAACAAAAACGGTACTCAAGAGCGATCTTTCCTTGCAAGCTAAGGAAATCATTGACGCATCGGTGATGAGTCGAAGTTCATTGCGGGAATTCCTTGCCAGGGAAATTGAGGATGCTGGGCAGCAGGGCATTTTGCTGTCCCTGCATCTGAAAGCAACCATGATGAAGGTGTCGGACCCGATTATCTTCGGCCACGCCGTCAATGTTTATTACGAGGAAGTGTTTGATAAGCATGCCTCAGTTTTTCAGCAATTGGGCATCGAGGCCCGCAATGGCATGGGAGATGTTTACAACAAAATCGACACATTGCCGGACGAGCAACAGCAGGCCATTAAGGCAGACATCGATGCCGTTTATGCCAAGCGTCCCTCTTTGGCCATGGTGGATTCAGATAAAGGAATCACAAATCTGCATGTGCCCAGCGATATCATCATTGATGCTTCCATGCCAGCAGCGATTCGTGCGTCTGGAAAAATGTGGGGGCCCGATGGAAAGTTGCACGACACCAAGGCGATCATTCCCGACCGTTGCTACGCGGGTATCTATCAGGCAACGATTGACTTCTGTAAACAGCACGGTGCTTTCGATGTGACCACGATGGGAAGTGTTGCCAACGTCGGACTGATGGCGCAGAAAGCGGAAGAATACGGCTCGCATGACAAGACGTTCGAAATTACCGATTCTGGAGTCGTTCGTGTGCTTGATGCCGATGGAAAGGTATTGATGGAACATGCCGTGCAGCAAGGTGATATCTGGCGTATGTGCCAGACAAAAGATGAACCGATTCAGGACTGGATTCGCCTCGCTGTTTCAAGGGCACGAGCAACGGGAGCTGCTGCGGTCTTCTGGTTGAACGAGCAAAGAGCACATGATGCGAATTTGATTCAAAAAGTTGAAGAGTATCTTCCAAACCATGATGTCACTGGACTTGAAATCAGTATCAAGGCTCCCGTCGATGCTGCGACTCATGCTTGTCAGCGTGCCAAGGATGGATTGGATACCATTTCCGTGACAGGCAACGTGCTGCGGGACTACTTGACGGACCTGTTCCCAATTCTTGAGCTGGGGACCAGTGCGAAAATGTTGTCGATCGTTCCCTTGTTGGCAGGCGGTGGGCTGTTCGAAACAGGTGCGGGTGGTTCGGCACCAAAGCATGTTCAACAGTTTGTTGAGGAAGGGCACTTGCGTTGGGACTCTCTTGGTGAGTTCTTGGCACTTGCTGTTTCGCTAGAGGACCTTGGCAACAAAACCAGTCATCAAGGCACCTTGGTTCTCGCCAAAACTTTGGACCAGGCAACGGGGCAATTGCTCGACAATGATCGATCACCCAGCCGAAAGGTCAACGAGCTGGATAACCGTGGAAGCCACTTCTATCTCGCTCTCTACTGGGCACAAGCGCTGGCTGCACAGACGGAAGATGTCGGTTTGCAACAGCGTTTCACTCCGCTCGCGAAAAGCCTCAGCGATGCTGAAGCGACAATCGTGGAAGAACTCAATGCTGCTCAGGGGGCAGCGGTTGATATTGGTGGGTACTACCAGCCTGACGCAGCGAAGGCAGCTCGGGCGATGCGGCCCAGTGATACCTTCAATCGGGCTATCGAGTTGCTGAATGAAGCATCGTCGGAGTAGACAGTGTTACCATGGGGCAGTAAGCAGGCGTTCTGTTGAATTTCGGTTCGCTTTTTATCCTTAGGTTCCGATGCTGTTTGAGGTGATCGATGCGACATGGACTTGGATTAGTAATTGCATTGTCGTTGGCATGCATCCTTGTGTTTTTGCCCAGTCTGGGGAACGCTGAAGAACCCTGCTGTTGGCGTGCTGCCGTGGGGGCGGTCGCGATCACACCTGAGGAACCGCTGTGGATGGGTGGATATGCCGCTCGTGATAAACCTGCTGATGGAAAAATACACGATCTGTTCGCCAAAGTTCTGGTAATTGAAGACCTGGATGGCCATCGACTTGTGATTGTCACGGCTGATCTGCTCGGAATTACCCAAGAACTGCGAATCGCGGTTGAAACGCAGGTGCGGCAGTACGGCGTGGAGCAAAAAAGCTTGCTGCTGAATGCATCGCATACTCATTGTGGTCCAGAATTACGCAGTGAACGGTTACTTCGGCTCGGAATCGATGCCCGCTATGCCGCACGATCGCGTAACTACGTGCGTTGGGTTGCACAGCAAATTGCCACTCTGGTCGGCGAGGTTGTTGGTCGGATAGAACCGGCTCGCTTGTTTTACAGTCATGCAAAGGCAGGGTTCGCCATGAATCGCCGACTGCCCACAGAGAAAGGATTTATCAATAGTCCCAACCCTGATGGCCCGACCGATCATCAGGTTCCTGTGCTCCGCATGGAAGCAGCATCAGGTGTTTCGAAAGCGATCCTGTTTGGCTATGCATGTCACGCGACCACACTCAGTTTTCAACAGCTGTGTGGTGACTATCCGGGCTTTGCACAGCAGTTTGTCCAAGAAGCTCATCCGGGGTGCATCGCCATGTTCATGAATGGCTGTTCTGCCGATCAGAACCCGTATCCTCGTCGCACCCTTGATCTGGCGCAGCAACATGGGCGGGCGTTGGCGAATGGTGTTGAGACAGCATTGCTGACAAAAACGCAAACGGAGTTGCGCGGGCTGCTGCAGGTGGCATTCAAAAATGTGACACTGCGATTTGCTGAACCGCCCACACGGAAGGAACTCGAAAAACAGGCACAGTCAGGTAACAAATACATACGTATTCATGCTCGAGGCTTGTTGGACGAACTGGATGCACATGGTCGCATCAAAACAGAGTTTGACCGTTTTCCACTGCAGGTTGCACGATTTGGAGATGATCTGATACTGGTCGGGATCTGTGGTGAGGCAGTGGTCGATTATTCACTGAGGTGCAAGCAGGAGTTGTCCGGCGGATCACAGATTGCGGTCTGGACAGCCGGTTACTGCAATGATGTATTTGGCTATCTTCCCAGTGAAAGGATTTTGCAAGAAGGTGGCTACGAAGCAGGAGTTGCCATGCGCTACACTACTTTTCCCGGGCCATTTGACACGTCAGTTGAGGCACGAATTATGGAAGGCATACATCAGTTGGTAAGTGGTCTTTCCCAGAAATAAATGATCGGCGGCTGATTGCGAATCGGGTTTCGTGCTACAGCTGATTGGGTTCTACGCGGTGCAGAAAAAAGGAAGTTATGTCTCAGGAAAAATCAAAGTCTGCAGGTTCATCGTCGGCAGAATCACAAGTTCCCAATCCACCTATGGCTCAGGTGGATGTTCCCGCTTTTCCCTGCATCGTTCATCTGGCAGTCCAAGATGGTGTTTATCGAGGGCGGGTCGCCAATCTTGCTGGGATCGAGGTCGTGGCCAGCAGTGAACGCGAAATGCTGGGGAAAATTGTCCCCCTCTTTAAACGCACTGTCGCGGAGATTCACGAACGCGGTGACTCCATTCCGTGGATCACCCCAGTGCCAGAACCGAAACCCACTGAGATCAAACGCTTCATCCCTGTGCATCTGTGATGAACGAATCGAGATCCAAGCGACCTTGAGAGAGACGCGGAATCTGGTAACCCGGTAACCAGTGATGAGCAACGCTTCATTATCGAAGCATCTTTAGCTGGACCATTCTGTTGAATATTGGTTCAGATGTATTTGTGAAGAGGACACTGGCTGGGTTTCTTCATTAATCAGCAAAATACTTGGGAACTTATCTGAAAGTGCTGCGGGCCCTCTTGCGCTCTGCCGCGTACCTGAATGACAGCCAACATCAGTCAATGAATTCATAGCACTGGCTGTAACACGATTATGTTCAGGTTTCCAATGCAAATTCAAGTATCGACCCCAGTTTCTGTCGATAGAAACGACAGTGATTCTTACTTGATTGCCGCGGCTTTGGCTGGCAATCAGGCTTCTTACACCAAGTTGGTGGATCGATATCAAGGAAGATTGACATCTGCAATTCGAACCAAGGTGGCATGCTCTGGCATTGCTGATGACATCGTTCAGGACGCATTTGTGCGTGCCTTCAATAATCTTCATTCATTTCGCAGCGATAGTGGGTTTTATACTTGGTTGTATCGAATCGCACTTAATTCGCGTCGGTACTACATGAAGAACCGACATCGAATTAGTTCTTTGGATGAGACGTACGAAACGTGTCAGCCCGCGGGAAGGTCCTCGTGTGTTGACGCCGTCGAGGGGCCTCTGGCGTGCCTTGAGAGAACCGAGGATTGTCATGCAGTGAATCTTGCCATGCAGCGATTGGATACTCACCACCGTGAAATTCTAAGATTGCGGGAATTTGAAGGTTTTGACTATCGCAGAATCGCAGAAGCTCTGCACTTGACGATGGGTACCGTTCGAAGCCGTATCAGCCGAGCACGGATGCAATTGCGAAAGGAGCTGGCAGCCTACTGGAGTGCGAAACCAGTGACTCTGAGCTGTCACTTGGTGTCGAATTCCTAGGAGCAAGGGCTGTCTTTGATGATCGCTTGAGCGATACCTCGAAGAGTTCGCATTGGGATTCGATTTCGACGCAGTTGAGTTAAACCCCATTCAGTCTGCTGAGCTGAGTCTCAGGGAGTTGTCCGTTCTGGCCAGGGCAGGGACGCAGTGATTGCAGGTACACCATCGCTGCCCTCTTGGCAGCCACTCTCTGTATTTTGCAAGTCAGGTCGGTCGTCCCGTATAGGCTTGTATTGTGCTCAGGGAGGCCGTTAGGTGGCTTGCTGATCACGATTCAGAATCTTGCAGTGGACTCGAAATAGCGAAATTGGCTTCGGCGGGGGGGAGGTTGTTTGCCGAGGCATTGATGTCACTTTTCACGTCGGCTCACCCATTCGGACCTCCGGCCGCGTTTCCCTGCAAATAAATCATGATTGGTAGCAGATCTGACGTCGGCTTTGATTATAAATTGAGCCTGCGGGGCAGACGGCGGTTCGTCGTTCTGCTGTGGTAAGAATTCCGTTGGTACTTGGAAAACATCATGAGTAACGTTGAGACGAACGATCTAAAAGCCTCTCTGGAAGAGTTTCAAAAGCACGAACTGAGCCATCTCAGTAAAGAGTGGTGGTGCTTTCTAATCACCGGTATCCTGCTTGTGATCGCCGGCATGTTCTCGATTGCCTACCCACTTTTCACTTCCGTGGGCGTTGTCATCTTGATCGGTGCCATTCTGATCATCTGCGGGGTAATCACGGTGATCAGCGCTTTCTGGGCGGGCAAGTGGAGTGCGTTTTTTGTCCACATTTTGGGCGGCTTGGTTTACGTCGTTGCTGGATTCATGATCACCGAGATGCCAGTTGAGTCGCTGGCGTTGTTCACGCTCATGCTGGCTGGATTATTCGTAGTTGGTGGTGGTTTCCGAATTGTCATGGCATTGGTCGAAAAGTACCCGCAGTGGGGATGGGGCTTGGTCAATGGTATCGTGACGCTAATGCTTGGATTAATCATTTTCCGAGCGTTTCGACACCTGCCAGAGGGAGGCGACGGTGTTTTGTGGATCATTGGTTTGTTTGTGGGCTTGGAGCTGCTCTTCAATGGTTGGACTTGGATCATGCTGTCCTTCGCGATCAAGAAGCTTCCTCGTACTCAGTAAAATGCTTCTTGATCAATGTGCTGGAATATCGGATAAGAGGAGTGCGGTTGTCGCTTGATGATTGCATTGAAGGAAAGTCTGGACGCTGAGCCAGACAGCAAGTCGAATGGAGACGGGGGAGTTGATGTTGAAGGTTAAGAGGTTAAATCTTTTCCGTTCACTTCGCGTGAGTGGCAGGTTGGGCTGGCTAGTGTTGTTTGGCGCGCTTGCCCTGCCTGACCTCGGTGGATTGTGCCACGTCGTTGCGCAACAGGGCTCGCCTGTTCAAGCGGCCCCTCCTGGTAATCAAAGCTCGCCTGCTACCGCGAATCCGGTCGGCACTCAGAGTCAGGGAGAGGAAGCTTCGGATCAAGCGGGAGCCAAGCCATCGAATCTGATTCAGCCGGATCCTGATCCGCAAGAAACGCCTGCCGTTTCAACGTCTTCGAATGAAGATGGTGCTGTCGATCCAAACCAATTGAGTGACGTAACGCGCGATGCAGTTGAGAAAGACTGGGCGTCGATCGAATCAAGCTCTGGAATTGATGACGCTGTCAAAGAAAGCCTGCGTCCTATCTATCGGCAGGCAATCGACAAACTCAAACAGGCTGAGATCGCGAGGAGGCAGGAAGCAGAGTATCGCAATGCGATCATCACGGCACCTCCAGAGACGATCGATGTCACACGACAGTATGAAGAGTTGCCGACGCTTGAGGCATTGGTAGCGGCCGACGCTCAAATCGATGCTCAGGATCTTCAAAAGATAATCTCAAAGCGTCAGGAAGAATTATCCAAGCATCGTGACGAGTTGTCGAAAGTTGCAGCTGAGCTGGTACGTGTGCAGGCGAGAACAGATGAAATTACGGTACGCGTCGCCAATCTCAAGACGGAACTGGGCGAATCTCGAGCTGAGCTTGCCAGTCCGGCACTGGTTGCGGATGCAGGTTCTCCAAAGCGGATAGCTGATCGTATCCGTTTGAAATCAGTGCAGGTGTTGCTGGTTGCGGAAAATCAGATGCTTGAAGCAGAGAAGGCCAGCCAAGATGAACGCGAGCAGTTGGCGATCGCAAAACAGCGTTTATTGAAACGAATAATTTCGGATGAAGAGGAGTCGGTTGGCCAACTGCAGACGCGGTGGTCAGAGAACAAGAGTAAGGAATCTATCGAACTGACGGCCAGTATCAGTGCCGTTCTGAAAACCGCCCAAGCCGAGCCCAATAATGGCAGGTTGGATGGTCTGATCGAAGAAGTGGGGGCACTGCTGAAAGAGTATGTCGATGCTGTTGCACTGTCAAAACGTGTTTCTGCTGCAGAAACGGCTGCAACGCAGCGACTCGATTATTTGGAACAGGAGTATGCGCACCTGCAAGCCCAGGTTGAGATGCGAGACGGTGGAAGAGCAATGGCGCAGGTGCTCTTTGATATTCAAGCTCAGCTATTGAATCCATCCGAAGACAAAACGATCAATATTGTTAACTTGCCGAAATTAGATGACATTCGGATCAGTAACTTAATCGTTGAACGCGAAATCCGCGCGCACGCGAAACACGAAGAGCAGCTTCCAGCGGATATGTTGCGAGCAGCCACGCCGATTCTTGAAGCTCGTCTCGAATTGCTTCAAAAGTTGAATCAAGAATACACGGATCTGTTGCCTGGCCTGTCTGCTCTGGGGGTGTCGAACAAGCTTTTTATGCAACGTGTTGATGAGGTCAGAGCTTATATCACGGAACAGTTGTTTTGGATTCGTAGCGCGTCACCGGTGAATCTGGCAACCATGAGAGATATCCCCAGTGGGATGTCTTGGCTTTTCAATGCTGAGCATTGGAGGGAATTTGCGAATAACCTGTTCACCCTTTTCGTGCTGCGTCCAGTGCAATGTCTGTTTCTGTTAATCACAGTGCTTGCCCTATGTGTCACTCGCCCGTGGATCGTTGCAGCTCTGACACGAGTGGGGGTAGCCACCAAACGTGTATCTACTGACCGCTATATGCTGACGTGGCAGGCGTTTGGATTGACGCTGCTGTTGGCCTTGCCAATTCCATTGGTTCTGTTGTTCCTGGCTTGGGGAACACAACAGGCTGCGGAGCCCAGTGCATGGCTGCGCGGGATGGGATCAGGATTATCGAACGCTGTCTGGGTGGCATTGGTATTGGAGTTTGCTGGTGTCGCGAGTCGTCCCGGCGGGCTTGGCATCGTGCACTTTGATGCAAGGCCATCCACTTTGAGGCTGCTCAGAAAAGTGGTGTTTCGCATCGGTATTATCTACGTGCCAGCTCAGATTTTGGCAGCCAGCACGCTGTATGGGGATGCCTCTGAATACTCCGGTACCGTTGGACGGTTCTTCTTTGTTGCGGCGCATGTGTGGGTTGTTCTGCTGGTGGTCCGGATGTTCAAGTCATCGCAGGGCTTGTTGGCCGCATCGGCTGAGAAAAATAGCAACGAAGGACGAATCAAACTCCAATACCTTCTGTTTGCCGTGACCTTGGCCGTTCCAGCAGCGCTCGTTGTTTTGGCATGGCAGGGATACCTGATTACCGCGATCGAACTGAGCTTGAATTTCGTTGCCACGTTAACGGTGATGAGTCTGGGTGAATTGGCCTACTGGATGACGTTGCGATGGTTCGCACTCAAAAAACGTCAGTTGGCTTTGGCTGAGAGATTGGAAAACTGGCGTAACCGCAAGGCTGCCGAAGAGACACCCGAATCTGAGGGTGATTTGTTGGTACAGGAAGCTGAACTTGAGCAGGAACTTGATCTTGAGGCGATCGGAGAGCAGACGCGCCGCATGATGCAGTTCCTTTACACCATTGCGACTGTGGTAGCCATCTTTGGATTGTGGTCGGGGACCATTCCGCTCATCGCAGTGCTTGAGGCTGTTCAGGTTGTAGGTAGTTTGACGCTATTGGGCTTAACTCAAACCATCGTGATTTTTGCGGTCATGACTATCGCTGTGAAAAACCTCCCCGGAGTCCTGGAACTGGCTGTGTTGCGGACCACCAGCGTCGAGTCAGGAACACGGTACGCCATCGTGACCCTGTGTCGTTACACTCTGATGGCCATCGGGTTTGCTGCTGTCGCTAGAGTTCTTGAAATCGATTGGAGCAAGTACGCATGGATCGCTGCTGCTTTGAGTGT
>CAXGRW010000098.1:0-11612 GCA_964012125.1 uncultured Rhodopirellula sp. | reverse complement strand
TATTTTTCCTGCGTATCCCGCGGACGGGATAAAGCGACCAACGTGCCTCGTCGGGAAGTTGCAAGACTTTAAGAACCTTAAGCCTCGCGTCTTCCTGGGACAGAGGTTCTCCTGGCGGCACGGTTACGCTATTTGGAAGACAATGAAGAGAGTCAAGCGTCACACCAATTTGTCTCAGCACCGCCGCATCTGCCCGCGTCAAAGTGGCATAGTGAAGACGCTCATGCTGGGGATACAAATACTGGTCAACCTGTCGCTTGCTCACTGCCTGCATAGCGGAGACCAGACGCCCATAGTTTTCGGGGCGATTGTCTTCTGCGAAATCGTGCACCTGCAAAAGCACTCGCCAACCCTCACTCGCCAGTGATTGAATTATCCCGGGAACAGCCGTGTTCTTTCCAAGGCTATGGTTGTGCCAGTGCAGTAAAGCTTGATCGTTGCTTACCCCATGATCAGCGAACTGATGTTTCAACTCTCGCAGCATTTGCCGCTGCCGCACAGCCAAATCCGTGACAGTCAATTTGTCAGGGTCATAGTCAAACCCCTCGATTTTGATTAGCTCAACCGCCTGAAGGGTTTCGGAAGAGAGGCCACTGCAACGGCCGCCGGAGGCCAAAAGAATTCTCTCGCACTGCCCGTGCTCGCGAAGCGCGCGCACATGATTCTCGACCACCTGCGTGACTCCACCACGCTCATAATGACAGTGAACGATCACGACGATCACACGGACACCACTCTTTAGACACCGGTGCAAGGACTGCCGCTTGCCTGCCAAACGGCTGCGACCATTAAGACTACCGACTGACGAGATTTCGGCAACCCTTGCGGTTTGCGATCCTCGCGACACTAACATGCCTACACCATTAAGGTGTGAGAAACCTTTACCATACTGTACTCAAACGCGAGATACACGCCCAAAAACATTTTTCGCAACAGCAAACGCACTGCTCAAAACCAAACTCTTTTTGGATCGGAAGCGTGCACTCGAACAACCTACCAACCTGCTCATGCAAAGGCATCACGCAGAAAACGTGCAATCCGATGAAAAAACGAGGCGTTCTGCACATCAACTCTCGCTCGTCCCGTCAGTCGAATCGGTAGCGGTGAAGCTGTGGGTTCGAGCACAACTCGAACTTCGTAAAAGGGAGTGTACTCAAGATCAAGAGTGGGGACTTCGATCCTGCCACTGCGACGCAACTCATCAGGTATTTCCCGACTGGGGGAGGCTGCCAATTCTGACACCCTTCCACGCACCTCACCCTGAGCATGATCATCCAAAAGCAGGTGTACTCGCTGCCCCTTGCGTATCAACTCAATGTCCTGCTGGGAAACAAACAAAACTGCTTCACGCGTTTTTGGATCTCCAATCACACATACCTTCGTTCCTTCTTCCAGCCATGCACCTAAATTCGCAGGATCAAGCGGCGTCCCAAACCAGTACCCTGGCTCACGTTCCCCAGCGGTGGACTTCTCTCGTTTGCCGACGGCAAAGACTCGCCCATCATGAGGTGCACTCAATACCAGTTGACTTGCCAGACGTTCACGCAACTGCTGTTCTTTTTTGGCCTCAGCCAAAGACCTCTCGACCACTGGAATTTGCAATCCAGCCTCACGACTCGTCAGCCGGCGTTTTTTCAATCCATCCAACTGCACTTCCAGTTGTTCCGAGTGGCCACGAGCTTGCAACAATTCAAACTCAACAGACTCGTTGACCAAGGTGGCAACCACTTGTCCAGCCTTCACGTCAGTTCCATTCACCACCGACCCAACCAACCTTCCCCCGTTGGTCACAAAAACAGACTCAGGATCCCCTGGTTGAATCGTCATGAATGCGGTTGTGGTGCGTGGCATGGGCACCAACCCGATCACTGCCACACTTCCAATCAGCGCAGCCACCACCAGAATGGGTCGTCGTGCCCGGAAAGCCTTTTGTCTTCCCCGAGTTGCAGGGGGCGTTAAAACAGACCGAATCATCTTAAAAAACAACCACGCGAGTGCAGTCAATGCCAGAACACCCACCGCATCCGCCATTTCATAGCCCTCTGCAAAACGATAAATCATCAGCATGATTAAGCCAAAAATTGCGATGCGATACAAACCACTCAAAAGCCCGTAGGCAGCCACAAGAAAATTACGTGTCGTGAAGTCGAATGTCTTGGCGGTCGGCGATGCCCACAGAAAACGCCGCACCCATTCCCTCAAAATCCCAGTCGCTTCCGCTGACAGATTGGGAATTCCAATCGCGTCAGAAAGCATGTAATAGCCGTCATACCTCAGCAGAGGATTCCCATTGAACAGCACGGTGGTTACCGAACACATGACTACAACAGTTGCACAGACATCCCTAACGGGACCATCGACAGTAAAAAACCAGATCAGGGCAGCGATAGAGGCCAATGTCAATTCAGCCAGAATCCCAGCAGCGGAGATAAAAATCCGCTGCCAGCGACGCGGTAACATCCAAGCATCGGACACATCACAATACAGACAGGGCACACCCACGAGAAACATGAGACCAATCTCACGACACTCACCACCAAACCGCTTGCACGCAATCGCATGCGCGAACTCGTGCACGACTTTGGTGATCGACAATACCCCAAACAACATTATCAATCCTGTCCCTGACTGCATGCGCCCTGTTGCTACAGCCAGATGCTCAGTCAGTTCTCCAAAGTTGACAACCAGACCACACACCGCCACCAACATTAGCAAGCTGGCCACGAGAAACGCAAATGGCGAAAAAAGAGGGGCAACGTGGTGTGCCATTGAATCCAATATCTGATCTGGATTCACACCCGGCACTCGGATCGCCAAAGGATTCTTCCACCACGCTCGACGCACATCTGATTCGGCAGCTCCCTCTTCTTTGCCGCAACGATCAACCAGCAACAAACCTTTGCCTCGTGCGTCAGCAAAAAAACGCACGACCGACTCAACGGACAGATACTGCGGGGCAAAACGCGAGTTACATTCGGAAGCAATTTCCGCGACGGACCGACTGCCGTCCGCCAAGACCAGAATTTCCCTTTCCTGCTCGCTGAAATAGGAAAAGGCACGTGACAGGGGATCTTTCACCACCCACATACGTTCACTTCCCATCCACACCACTTTCTGGATCAGATCGGGACGCAACATCAATTGGGAAGTTGTGGCGTTCACTCGTTCACACTCAAACTCAAACGCATCCCCGGCAAAACATCGAGACTGGCATTGTCAAATTCAACCCAAAAACGAATCTCACCGCTTACTGGCTCCAGCTCGCGGCTAATAAACTTCACAACCCCCTCACGCTGGACCGTATTTTTTTCACTGCGTTCAATCGTCAACTTAACTTCTTGACCGACTGCAACGTGATCCAATTGATCGGCAGTGATAAAACCTTCCGCCCGAAGGCGATCCAAACGAATCACACGAATTACCGGTTCGCCGGCTTTCACCCAATCGCCCAAATTCCGGTACCTCTCGACGACCACACCATCAATGGGGGACTTAATAACTTGCATTGACGATGCCAATTCAGCAAGTTTCAACTGGTGCATTTGCAACTGCGCCTGTAGCTCCTGAACCCGTTGTTCTACTTTTGCCTGAGCCAATTCAAGTGTGTACCTATCAACACCTAGTTGATGGCTATTCGCAGCCTCAGCCTCAGCCTCAGCCTGCAAACCGTCAATCACACGTTCAAATTCAGCTTGTTTGGTTTCGAGCACGGTTCGTTCATAGCTCAAACGCAGATTGTCGATTTCAGATTGAGAAACACTATCGACGAATTGCCGCCTCGCCTCGGTTGCACGCCTGAGCTCATTTTCAGCAACCAATTCCGCCTTCTTTGACGCCTGCACACTGACATCATTCTCAGCCTTTCGATCTGCAATTTGCTTTTTGAATTCATGTTCCTTCGCAAGCTGCATCTCCTGTGCCAACTTCTTTTCAGCAAGCTCTGCGGACAATCCACTCTGAGCATTCTCATTTGCTATTTCTACTCGCGTCTTTGCAAGATCCTGCTCAATCCTGGTTTTCCGATCATCCAAACGCGCTAACTCGTCCCCGACACTCACTGACTTACCTTCATCAACAGGCAGTACCGCGATCGCACCATCCTGCGACGCGGGAACATCTACAGAGTCAATCAAAACCACCTGCATTTCATTCACAACGATCGGCTCAGCCGCGATCAAACCAAGTGCCGGCCATGTAGCGCAGAACAGTAGCGGTCCACATATGAAAATGAATTTGGGTGTGTTGTTTTTCATAAATAACTCGTCACGAAATCAAAACCACGGATTGCTCCGATACCACTGAATCAATCCTCGGAATACCACAAAGCCCAATGAGTACTTACCACACTCAACTTGTGCGACAACCGTTGCCCCATCCCTCAGATCTCCGAACTGCTCGGCCTCTAGCGCAAAAGTGGCGGGTACGACTGACCTACCCGACGCCTCAAGATTCGCCACCCCCGCAATCTCATTGATTGTTCCTTGATAGATCCGTGTCGGGTCCGATCGAAGCCGAAAAGAACAACGGCATGGCATCACCTGTTGCTGCTGCAACACATAATTGACATGCTGTTCCGGAACATCCAACTCGATGGTCCAGCCATCTTTTTCAGAGATCACATCAAGCAGATACTGGCCATGGGTCACGGGTCTGGACTGTAGTGACTGCGTCAGATCCCACCGATCCACCAAACCATCCATTGGACTGCAGATTGTCAAATTTTTTTGCTGGCTTTCCAACAGAGCCAATTGCGAGTTGAGGCCTTCA
This sequence comes from uncultured Rhodopirellula sp., assembly GCA_964012125.1. Taxonomy (GTDB): domain Bacteria; phylum Planctomycetota; class Planctomycetia; order Pirellulales; family Pirellulaceae; genus Rubripirellula. Next base: position 6,845 of record CAXGRW010000098.1, on the reverse strand, counting down.
ATTTCTTTCCGAAGGACCCGTTCTTCAGCAGCAACTTCGGCTTCGCGTTCGCGATTCGAAACCGCGTTGCCGCGAGACCGCATCGCTGTCAACGAAACTAGCCGTGTCTCTGCAGTCGCCAAAGAGCCCTCGACGGTTCGACGCTGCAAATCCAGTGTTGGGCTACGCAACTGAATCAGCACAGCATCCTTGCTTACTCTCTCGCCGTTCGCCACAGCAATCGCTGAAACGACACCTTCAGTGGGTGAAAACAACCGAGTTTTCTCAGTTGCGACGACACGACCCTCCACAGACAGCCGCAACTCCATGGGCACAAAGAGAGCTGCGACGACCAGGATGATTAGCGCTATGATCGATCCTCCAATTTTCCTCCGGTTCGAAGGGCTCCATACTCGAGACGCAATGAGGTCCCAGCCTGAGTCCTCTCGCTTCAAAGCATCCCGCACTGCATCTTCAAGCGGAAGAAGCAAAGTTTGCATCTTTGGTTGAATTCGCTTGTGCTCATTGGCTGCGGCTTGGAAACGCTCGACCACGATGACGGCAACAGGCTTGTGACTTTGTGAATCACGTATCAGATGAATGTAGATCTCGCGGAATCCTGACTGGTTACAGTACGGTTCCAAAGCATCCAAAACAGCAAGATCCAACTCTGCGGCGTCACCCACTTGATACTCGAAAAAATCTGATCCAGACAATACGATCCCAACCAGTCTCTCCATCAAACGAATCTGACGTGCCCGTCGAACCACTTTCTGCCGAGCAGATGTTGTTACGAGTCGAAACCGTTTTCCGCGATATTGCAGAAGGCTCACGCGATCAAACCGACAAGCAGACGCCAACGTCGTCGCGATCGAACCAAAGGAATCACTCAAACCGATTCCCTGATTCAAACCACGAATCAAATCATCGCGATCGGCACGCGTGTTTACACGTTGCTGCAACTGCTCCAACTCATCGCGCAAAACAACAGGCGCCGATAGATCAAGCAAGACCTCGACCAACTCACCAATGGGTTCTCGGAGACTCAACTCCAATGCATCCTCAAAACAGAAGTCAAGGTGCAGCCACCGGTCAGCCTGCAAGCGTTGACAGACATTCAATTGCGAGCCGAGTTCATCATCAGACCAACGGCAACGCGACGTAAAATCGAGTGTCGTTTCAGTATTTAGTGTGTCGGACGATTCAGCATGTGCCCCGTCTACATCAGCCGCATGCAACTGAACACCACTGCGGGCCAACAAAACCAATTCTTCACCCTGTGCAACCGATAGAGTGACAGCACTCGCACGCGTTGTGAGCCGCAGTCCTCCGACGAGATCATCGAAAAACAACGCTGCCCCAGAATTTCCGCGGGCAGCCACCTCCACTCGCTCGATCAATGCTTCGGCATCTTTCCAAATGCCGTCGTTGCGATGAGTTGGATTGGGCATGGAAACTCGTTGACAAATTTACATCAGGAAACCGGCACGGCTGGTGAATCTAATCCCCAATCTAAAGGAGATCGACCAAATCCTTCGTGGAACATCATTTGTTTCACGCTGTTCCCTAAAAGTTAACGCATTTCAACCCGTTTTGATTGGACTGCCTGCAACGATTGGTACGAAAAAAACGATAACGGCGTCTACTAAGGCAGACGCACCGAACACCGATGCGCACCTCACACAGCAAAGCACGGCTTGAAATCTCGGTGAACCAAACCCCAACACCACCGAAACCTCGTAAAAAGTGGCCAGCGCCAGTTGCCGCTCTTGCGTGCGCTATCGCGCTGGTAGGTCTGCCCGGATGCCGCAGTTACCGCAACCTTCCTGAGACGATCGGGAACCGCACTGAAAAAATTGATAATCTGATGCGGCGCGTCGATGCAGGGGCGCCGGCAGAGAGCATCTCAGAGCTACCAGCTGCACCGCTAACGCTGAAGCGACCGGAGGATCTCGACGCAGCAACCTACCGGGACATGACGCTCGACAAGGCCATCCGGTTGGCTATCGAGAATGGAGAGGTTCTACGCAAGTTGGGGGGAATGATTCTCACTGACCCCGAGCGCATCTACACCGAACAAACAATCCCGCTTCAAGTCACTAACCCACAAACCGGTATTGAAGCAGCACTGTCAGCATTCGATGCGAACTTATACGCCTTTGGTAAATGGCAGAATAACGACCGCCGGTACAACAACCAATTCATCAGTGGTGGTGCGAATGCGTTTCAGCAGGACACCCACGACTACGTCCTTCAAATATCGAAATACACTGCGACCGGAGCACAACTGGCAATACGCAGCATCACCGACTACGACGCCAATAATGCAACGGGAAACATCACGCCGAGTGCTTGGCAGACGCAGTTTCAAGCTGAAATGCGGCAGCCCCTCCTGCAAGGAGGCGGTCTAACCTTCAACCGCATCGCCGGCCCAGGTTCGGTTCCGGGGAATTACAACGGGGTGTTGATTGCCAAAGTCAACAACGACCTGACAGCGGCAGAATTCCGACAACAATTGCGAGACTACATCAGCGATGTCATCACTGCATATTGGGATCTTTACTTTGCCTACCGATCCTTGGACTCTAAACGGGACGCCCTGCAACGCAGTCAGGCGACTTGGCAAAGCTTTGCAGCTCTGAAAAACAACAACCGCCGAACGGGTACCGATGAGGCAATGGCACGTGAGCAGTACTACCGATTCAAATCAGAGGTCAATGACGCGATCTCTGGACAGCTTGGTGTACAAACAATGGAAAGGAACTTGCGACTGTTGATTGGTATCTCGATCACGGACGGGGTATTGATACGACCTGCTGATGAGCCGAACGAAGCACCCTTGGTGTTTGACTGGGACTCCATTGCAATTGAAGCAGTTCAACTTCGCAGCGAATTGCAACAAACGCGTCTGAAGGTCAAACGCAGCCAGATGGAAGTTCTCGCTGCCAAGAATTTCCTGATGCCAGAATTGGATCTCGTTTCGACCTATCGTATTCGTGGCCTTGGCAGACACTTAGCTGGGGATGACAGTGCTTTCGGTGAGCTTGGGTCAGGTGATTACCAGGAATACGAGGCAAGTGTCGAACTACGGATGCCCGTGGGATTCCGACAAGCCCATGCGGCGGTCCGGAACGCACAACTGAAAGTGCAACGTCAGAACACACTGCTTCGTGAGCAGGAGCGACGGATCCTGCGCGACTTGACCAACGACGTTGTCGAGTGCGACCGAGCCTACGTACAAATGCAAACGAACATGAACCGGTATTTGGCAGCAACTGACGCGTTGAAAGGGATGGAAACGAATCGTGGCAATGGACTGCCCATCAGTTTGGAGCAATTGCTAGACGCCCAGCGGCGTGCCAGTGAAGCCCAGACCAAGTACTATCTGTCGCTTTCCCAGTACGCAATTTCAACAAAGAATGTGCAATACCAGCAGGGCACCCTGCTACACGCAATTCATCTCATGGTGCTTGATGAGCAGCCTGAAACGATCTCCATGGAAGACATTCTTCCGGAAACTGTTCCAGCCAATGCCCCATCAAAACCCTGACATCTTGTTCTGACCCAGTTTTCGTCGGTTTTGAATCACAGTGGTGGCACAGCATTCTTCTCTGCTTGGCATGAGTCGAAACACATCGACATGGCATCCATGTCCTTGGCGTCACAACGAGCCACGAGTTAGATGCTGACAGCTCCTCATGGCAAGGTCTCTTGTCCAATGACTAAACTCGTGTAGTTTACGAAAATCGGTCTCAAACCAACCATCGGCCTTCACGAGAAGTCAATGACACCCGAACAATTCATCCAACGTTGCCATGATCTGATTGGCTCAGTGCCAGAAGATGCTGATCAATCTAACGGTGAATCCTTGATTGGTTTCTTTCAGTCTTTTCGCCCTGACGGCATGGCCTTGCAAGGTATTTTTGAAGGCATTCCTGTCGCAACTGATCTACAAAGTCGTCTCGACAATCTGTTCATCGCTGCAGGTGATGATCGGCGTCCGGAAGGTGGTCGAGATGCATACTTTGTGATTCGCAAACCGGACCCACTTGACCCCACAGTGGCCAGTGAACTCACGCAACAGTGGCTCTGTGGAATCCGGCAGTTTGCCGAGGCGATGAATGCATCATCGATCCTTGAAGCATTGCTGCCCGACGTCAAAGTGCGTGTACTGGAGGGCATTCCACCAAAGCACCCGAAAGATGACGCTGAGAAATCAAACCTTCTCAAGGCAGTCCTGCAGGACTCGTCGCACTTGGTTGAAAAGGTTGATGCAGGACCACTGGCTGCCGTCCTGAGGCCTGCCTACTATTTCACGGCCTGCGACGCCATGCTTCGGGATTACTTGATGTGGCCGCTTTACGCAAAGGCCACTGGACTCGCTGATCCGCTCGCCCCTTACTTTGAATTATGGCGACACCGTGTCAAATATCGAATCTTTGGGGAAACTCAAATCGATTTGTATCTCCCAAGGCATCCCGATTGACCTCGACTGCTAAACTGGAGGCGATTCAACAATAGCTTTCATGTTCGAGGAAAAGATGATCCGTCTCTACACGCTGCTGACCGCCGCAGTATTTTTCTGCCCCGGTTTCCGATTTGCTTTGGGAAACGACGATCGCCCAAACATCGTGTTCATCTTTGCTGATGATCAATGCTTCGAGACGATCCATCAGCTAGGCAACACCGAGATTCAAACGCCGAACCTCGATGAATTAGCGAGGCGGGGCACTACCTTCTCACATGCCTTCAACATGGGTTCATGGAGTGGAGCCGTCTGTGTCGCCAGTCGCACGATGTTGAACACAGGGCGGTTCGTATGGAACGCGAACGCCATTCACTCAAAATCTGAACAGGAGCGACAACAAGGTCGTTGGTGGAGTGAATACATGAAACGGGCCGGCTACCGAACTTACATGACTGGCAAGTGGCACTGCAAAGCAAGTGCAGAAAAAGCTTTTGATGTAGCCCGTGACATCCGTCCCGGCATGCCCAAGGCGGCCGCAGCAGGCTACAACCGACCTGCTGCTGATGGCACAGATCCATGGTCACCCTCAGATCCAAAATTTGGTGGATTCTGGGAAGGTGGTACCCATTGGAGCGAAGTGGTAGCGAACCACGCTCAAGACTTCATGAAAGACGCCGCTTCGAAAGATTCTCCTTTCTTCATGTATTTGGCATTTAACGCCCCTCATGACCCTCGCCAATCACCCGCAGAATATGTCGCCCGATATCCTTCGGATTCCATTTTGATCCCAGACAACTTTCAGCCACTCTATCCCTACGCCAGCGAGATTGGCTGCGGATCCAGATTGCGAGATGAGCGTATCGCGGCATTTCCTCGCACTCCGAAAGCAATTCAAGTCCATCGACAAGAATACTATGCGATCATTACGCACATGGATGAAATGATTGGCCGTATCCTCGAAGCTCTGAAGGCATCAGGGAAGTCTGAAAACACGTGGATTTTCTTCACCGCAGATCATGGTTTAGCAGTAGGCCAGCATGGTCTGCTGGGGAAACAAAACATGTATGACCATAGCGTCCGCGTCCCTTTCATCGTTGTTGGCCCTGGAGTTGCCTCGGCAAAAAAAATTACCGAGCCGATTTATCTTCAGGATGTCATGCCAACCACGCTGGAACTTGCTGGTGTCAAGCAGCCAGAACACGTCGAGTTCAACAGCCTTCTTCCGCTACTCGATGGTGGATCCAGTCCCTACGACAGCATCTACGGCTGCTACCTTTCGAAACAGCGAAGCATTCGAACAGATCGGTACAAATTGATGGCATACCCAGATGCCAAGGTACTGCGGTTGTACGATATTCAGCAGGACCCGACCGAAAAGCAGGACCTCGCTCAGGAGGCAAAAATGAAACCTGTTGTTGCCGACATGTTCAGCCGCCTGATTGCCTTGCAGGGGAAAATGAACGACGATCTCGACCTCAGCGGACTCGCACCTCAGTGAATTTCTAACGCTTCACATGGCCAGATCGCTACTTCCTCTTGGTCTCAACTGGCCAGATCCGTAAAGTACGGAAGAGGATTCCCTCCTGCGTCAGAAATCCAGCGTCTACAGCTGAATCAGATCTCCCCCCATCGATGACCCTCCATGTTGCCATTTGACATACAAAGCCGGACCCGTTTCATATTCGGCGAGGGTACGATATCAAGACTCGGAGCCCTCGCCTGCGAATACAAGCCACGCTGCGTGCTGGTGGTCAGTGACCGTGGGATCATGGAAGCAGGTCATGACTCCGCCGCTCTGAATTCACTGCGTGAAGCTGGCGTTGAAGTGGCATCGTTTCACGATTTCTCCGAAAACCCGACTTCAGCAATGGTCGATGCAGGGGTACAGCGGGCTAAAGAAGTGAAGCCTGATTTATTGGTCGGTTTGGGAGGAGGCAGCAGCATGGACTGTTGCAAAGGCATCAATTTTGTCTACTCGTGCGGTGGTAGCATTCATGATTACCACGGCGTCGGTAAAGCAACCTGCGATATGCTTCCCATGATTGCGATCCCAACAACCGCCGGCACTGGCAGCGAAGCACAGTCGTTTGCGTTGATCAGCGATTCTGAAACTCATACAAAAATGGCTTGTGGTGATCCCCGCGCCGCCTGTCGCGTCGCGATTTTAGATCCTGAGTTGACACTGACCCAACCAACCGCGGTGTCGGCCCTGACAGGCATTGATGCGATCTCACACGCGATCGAGACCTACGTTACAAAACGACGCAACGCGATTTCAACAACCTATAGCCGGCGCTCCTTTGGGATGCTGGCCCAAGGATTTTCGCGTGTTCTTACGCATCCAAATGATTTGGAAGCACGCAGTGGTATGCAGCTAGGTGCCTGCCTGGCTGGAATG
>CAXGRW010000097.1:0-11626 GCA_964012125.1 uncultured Rhodopirellula sp. | reverse complement strand
CGGTTTTGGAGACGACGGTTTTGGAGACGACGGTGAATACAGATAATGCCCCAAACCTAACTCTTGGAGAAGTTCTGACATTCTCTGCAGCCGAAATCGATATCGATTCGCACTCGAGACAGTCATTTTCTCGTAGTTGATCTGCCCGTAGAGGAAGCTCAAAGCCTTCTCATAGGCGTCGTCTGGCGTTGTTTGCTCAGGGAATGTCGAATCGTTCAACGGAGTGGGCAATCCGGAAAAAGACAGAACGGAAGAAAAACTAACGTGATAGCGGTAGCAAATTGATTGATGATTCAGCCCTGATTTGCAAGCCCCATTCACCAAATGAGGAGGTTTACAGTGCCAGAAACGATCCGGCAATATGCCGCAAATGAAACGATACAACCGTCCTGACGCGTGAGATCGCCTCAGTTTCGACACCAAGGCAACCATTTTCTGCTGCTCAGCGTATTACCACGGTGGAAATGCTGGCACACCTCGGGTCAGATCGTGGCGGTTGAGCCGCGCTGAAGGTCGGCGGCACAAAAATACGAACACTTCCCTTGATGGCGGCGTAGCGTATCAATCTCTGGTCTTGGTTCTGCGAGCGTTGCAGCACGGCAATTCGTGGCACCCAAGCGTCAGAGGCCTTGTCGCATTCCGGTGCCTGATCGGCTCAATTGATCTGAAATGACCGATTCTCCCCATGTTTGCCCAATTTTGCCCTCTCCTTACGGAAGTCTTTAACCGTGGAAACTGATTCAACCGTGGTCGCCGAATCGGAGGCCGCCGACGCAGCACAAGCTGGCAGTGGCGAGTCCGACTCGGGCGTTGTTATTGAAACCCGCAACCTGAGCAAGATTTATCGGGATTTCTGGGGTCGAAAGAAGGTCAACGCACTAAAGTCGCTCGATATCGAGGTCCGGAAAGGCGAGGTATTTGGTTTGCTAGGGCCTAACGGCAGCGGCAAATCAACGACCATCAAGTTGATCCTTGGGTTGCTTTTTCCAAGCAGCGGCCGAGTGCTAGTTTTTGACAAGGACGCCAGCGAGACCAGCAAGAACGAGCGAATCGGCTACCTGCCTGAAGAATCCTATCTGTACAAGTTCTTGACTGCGGAAGAGACGCTGGACTTTTATGGTCGGCTGTTCGACATGTCGGGTGCCGCGAGAAAGCAACGAGTGAGCGAACTGATCCAACTGGTTGGGCTTCAGGGTGCAAAACATCGCCAACTCCGGGAATACAGTAAAGGGATGACACGGCGTGTCGGACTGGCTCAGGCGCTAATCAATGATCCCGATCTGGTGCTACTTGACGAGCCGACCACCGGCCTCGACCCGATTGGTTCGAGAGAGATGAAGGACTTGATCCTGTCGCTGAAAAAACAGGGCAAGACCGTTCTCCTTTGCAGCCATCAACTTGCTGACGTTCAGGATGTCTGCGACCGAGTGGCAATTCTAGATCAGGGCGAACTGAAAGAACTTGGCCGCGTGACAGATCTGTTGAAGGTTCAGGATGTCACTGAGATTCACACGAAGCGTTTAAAGCCGGAGGTGGAAGCCGAGATCAAAGCCATCATCGAGCGTGAAGGTGGCACCTGCACGATCGACAACCCAACTGCGACGATGGAAGACTTGTTCTTGAACATCGTTCGCGAGAGCGAGGCTCGCCCCGGTGCAAGACGTGTTTCCGGGACAAGCACCCAACAGGAAGCAGCCAAAGACGACCAAAAGACTGAAGAGAGTCAGGGAGAAACTGGTCAATGATCCTGCAACCTGAAGATTTCTGGTCATTCTATGAATGGCTGATGCGTCCCGAGTCATTTCTTGAGAGCGCGTTCCTGCAAGGGATTGTGTTATTCATCCTCGCGATCGTGATCGGCTTGATGGTTGGCTACATCATCTCGGCGAATCGCTACGGTCCGGGTGAAGGTTTTTATGCCGTCGCTCGCGCGGTCCGCGACCTGATACGTTTTGACCTTCCCGGCACCTCCGCTCACCGCGTGTACGCTTTGGCGAAACTCGCTTTCAAAGAAGCGATCCGTCGGAAGGTCCTGTTTGTGGTGGGCTTGTTCGTCGCTTTGCTGTTGCTGGCGGGATGGTATCTGAACCCCGAGAGCAGTGATCCCGCAAGGCTTTACATCAGCTTCGTGCTGACGGCGACCAACTATCTCATTCTCGCTTTGGCCTTATTCATTAGTGCTTTTTCGTTGCCCAACGACATTAAAAGTCGAACGATCTACACGATCGTCACAAAGCCGGTTAGAGCAACGGAAATCGTACTCGGTCGAATGCTTGGCTTCATGGCGGTGGGCACTGTGATGCTTGTCCCCATGGGCTTGGCAAGCTACCTGTTCGTCAGTCGCGGCCTCAGCCATCAACACTTGGAAGTCGTTGATGTTGTCGAAGAGGCCGACGGCACGCTTGTTGGTGAAACAGACTTTGTTCAGGATCACAAACACGCTTTCACCATTTACAGCGACCTCGATGGCGAAGGAAACCCCTTAGGGACTTACTCAGGGCTCACCGAAGTGGTTCGCGGTCATCGTCACATCGTCAAACGGGATGCGGATGGGAATTTCGAAATATTGTCACCCGAGCCGCTCCGCGCAAGGATTCCGTCATATGGTGACATCCAGTTCTACGACCGCGGCGGGAACAACAATGACGCTGGCGTAGACATCGGTGCTGAGAGGCTGGACGCTGGTGGATACGGCAGTGCCGGCATTTCCCGCGTGATTGGATTATCACGTGGAAGTCGAAAAGTACAGCATGGCTATGTCGAGGGTGGAACTCTTGGCAAAGCTGAGTTCACGTTTCAAAACGTAACTCCCGATCGGTATCCGAACGGTCTGCAACTCGACCTTTCACTGCGTGCCTACCGCTCTTACAAAGGTGATATTGAATCTGGAATTCGTGGTTCAGTGACCATGAAGCATCCAACAAAAGATATCGAGAGCAATCCGAAGACTTTTGTCATCAACGAATACGAGGTTGACGAGCTCAATCTTGACACTGACGTTCAGGGGACTGACAACAACAAGACGCGTGAACTGAACGTCTTCAAAGATCTTGTGGACGAGAATGGGCAACTTACGATTGTGATCAAATGCCTCGATCGCAGTCAGTATTTAGGAGTCACCCAGAGTGGAGTTTATCTCCGAGCCGGTGACAACCCATTCTGGTGGAACCTCACAAAGGCTTACGTCTCAATTTGGCTGCAGATGGCCATGGTGGTCGCGTTTGGCGTCATGTTCAGTACATTTCTAAGCGGTCCAGTCGCGATGGTAGCGACCTTCGCATGTGTCCTTTTAGGCTTTTCTGCTGAACAGGTTTATGACACACGTCACTTCATTGACAGCCCTGTCGAGCGAGGCGGCGGACCGATCGAATCGATGGTTCGCTTGCTCCGACAAGACGCCATGACAACTCAGCTGGATGTGGATACTACAGCAGCAAAAGTGATCAAAACTACCGATGCGGGCATTGTTTACTCACTCGATGCAATCGCCACTGCGCTACCCAACCTGCCCAAGATGGTTGGGACTGCGGAGTACGCGGCCAGTGGTTTCGATATTTTTGGAGCCCTACTACTGCGGCACGCAGCAGCAACGCTCGGTTACTGTCTCTTGGCGTTCATTATCAGTTACTTCTTCCTGAAATCGCGTGAGATCGCGGCATGAATCGTACAAAAAGCCTTTGGCGAAAACTTACTTACTTGGCAATTCTGTTGGCCATGTTGATTCCCTTATTCCTGCTGGGACAGCCCTCGGGTGGGAAGGGTGATCCAGGCGGACAACTGTCTGTCATGAGACATGAATACAACATTGCCGAAAGTGATCTCGGTGAGATCAGCCCCGCAAGTGAAACCATGAAACTCGCATCCCTCGGAATGCGTGGCGTTGCGGCAACACTTCTGTGGAATAAGGCACACACTTACAAAGTGATGCACGAATGGGATCGCTTGAAGGCAACTCTCAATAACATCGCATTGCTGCAGCCTCACTTTGACAAAGTTTGGGAGCACCAGGCTCACAATCTTGCGTACAACGTTTCCACCGAATTCGACGATTACCGGCAACGGTACGAAATGGTTCGGGAGGGAACCGAATTCCTGACCCGTGGCGTGCGACAAAACACCAATGCCCCGAGACTGGTTTGGTATACCGGTTGGTTTTACGGACAGAAACTGGGAATGTCGGACGAGAAGGTCCAATTCCGCCGACTGTTCTCTGACGACGAGATGCTGCATGATGCTCTCTTGGCGGAAGATATTGCCGTCGACAGCCCCGAGGCTCGTGGTCCACTAGGAAAACCAGACAACTGGCTCGTCGGTCGACTTTGGCTGAATCACGGGTATGAGATTGTCGATAGCGGCGTCAAAATCCGCCGACAAACTCCACTCAACTTTTATGAGACAGGGCCAAAGTGGCGTATCAAACACGCTGAATCAATCGAGTCCGAGGGGATTCTCGATGAACGCGCCCAAAACGCGTGGCAGATGGCTGATGATGACTGGCTTGGTTTTGGAACACGAAGTATCCCCACGACGTCGGCATTCACGATCAAGCTGAATCAACTGGAAGATCTGGAAACTCAACGAGACGAGAAAATCGAAGAGTTCCGGCTACTGAACGAGGAGGCATTTGCTGCTGCTCGACAAGCGAGAATTGACACACTGCCTGCCGCCATTCAGGAATACTGGCAAAAGCCCGAATCCGAAATGACCACCGAGCAACGGCAGTTGATGCCTTCCATCATGAAGGGGCTGGTACCTGATCTGACCACCTTGGCAAAAACTTCGGATGATGCTGTCCGACTGGAATCTGTCAACATTGCCGGACAGGTGAGGGATCTGAACGAACGGATCCAAAAGACCATCGGTTACCGTACCCAAATCAACTACCCCTACTGGAAGACGCTCGCACAAGCTGAACAGGAAGAACGAACAGTAACTGCTAGAAGATTGATCTACGAAGCTGAACAAGCGAATAAGAACGCCGAACTTGATAAGGCGATCGAACTCTATGAACAAGCCTTCGTAGTCTGGGCCGAGATCTTCGATGACTATCCTTTGCTAACAATTGATGACACCGCAGAGGACCTTTTCAATTCAGTAAGACGCTACATGGTTGCAATTGACTCGCAGGAGATCCCCGAGGATTTTCCGCTTGCGACCTTCGTAAATCTGATGGGTGAGTTTGGCCAAATCGATGCCCGGATGTACGAGACGGTGCGACAAGAGAGCAAGATTGCTGCCGAACAACGTCGCATTGAACTTGAAGAAGAAGAGAAGAAGCGGCAGATCGAGTCAGATAAAATCGACGAAGCGAAAGGTGAGGCCACACTAGAGAAAGCTGAACCCGCAAAGGATACAGCTGCCAAGAATGAGTCTGTAAAGGCCGGACAACCTTCGAAGGCTGGTGACGAAGCCATTGAAGAATCGGTGCCGTCAGATTCAAATGTGGATGGCGGCAACAACGATGCGAGCGACAACGATGCGAGCGACAACGATGCGAGCGACAACGATGCGAGTAACGAAGGCAATCCACCTGCCGCTGATGAAACGGCTAAGCCGGCAGAGGCAACAGACCCGAAGTGACCAGAGTCACTGGGCTGAAGCACTCATATCGCTTGGGCGATAATAAAAAAACGCGGTACACCGTCAAAGGTGCACCGCGTTTTTTTGTACTTCAGTCAGAGCTTTATTTGGTTTACTGGATACCGAGCAGCTCTACTTCGAAGACGAGCACTTCATTAGGCCCGATGGCAGGCTGGCTGCCACGCTCGCCGTAGGCGAGATCGGAAGGGATGTAGAGCATCCACTTATCACCAACCTTCATCTTCTGCAGAGCCATTTGCCAACCTTTGATGACCTGGTTGGCTTGGAAGCTCGCTGGCTGTCCGCGTTGCACTGAGCTATCGAAGACGCTTCCATCGATCAGCTTTCCCGTGTAGTGCACTTTAACAGTGTCATCGGGCTTCGGTGAAGGACCGCTACCGGCTTTCAATACTTTGTACTGAACGCCACCTTCCAAGGTTTTTACACCTTCTTTTTTGGCATTGTCAGCGAGAAACTTCACGCCCTTTGATTTCTGGGCGGCTGACATCTCGGCTTGCCTCTTGGTAAGCAATGCCTGAATTTTCCCCTGGGTGGCCTGCAGTTGCTCAGCCGTCAAAGTGGGCTCCTTCAGTGCGACACCCTCCTGAAAACCTTTCAAAAAGGCCTCCAGCTTCATGTCTTCTGCCTTGAAGCCGCTTTGACCCATATTCTGACCAACCGAGAAGCCTAGGAAATAACCTATCAGCTCGTTGTCAGACATGCCGGCATTGGCGGCGGGCGGGGTTTCTTGTGCCATAACAGACTGGACAATTGCGCCTTGGCAAATTGTCATTGCTCCTGCGATCAGGAATGATTTGAACATCTTGGTTTCCTAGGGAACGCTCGGTCACCGTGTCCACGATGCCCGATCCGGGGAGAGGATAGCGACTCGATCATGGCCGCAACATCAAAATGGCACTTCCGAGGCCATCAACCTGACAGCAGGATAACAACGTGGCAAGAACCGAACATAGCCCCCAAACAGCGGTTTCGATCTCAAATGAGCTATTCGAAGCAGTTGGAGGCCCTATGATCGCGGGAAACCTTCCCGGCAAGTACTACCGGCTCAGCAGGGAGGCAGCGGCGATCACAGCGAGTACGACAGCAACGAAGACAACCAATCGCCCCCAACTCACCTCGTCGGAACGTGTGCCTTCAGCTTGGCGAATTTCTTGACGCAACAATTCTTTTCCACGAGCGACCACATCGTCGGCACCAACATCCTCGTCCGGTTGATTACCCGCATTGCTGTGATCAGCCACAAAATTTTCATCCAACTGCAGCATCAACGCCTGTACCTGCCGAGCATTGAATGGGCGATCTTCAGGATTCTTCTCCAACAACCGCCCAACAAGAGCATCCAGTTCGAGCGGGCAAGAACCGGAAAAATCGCGAACATGAGGAGCATCAGTGCGAAGGTGCTGCTCGAAAAGCTGCGCAAAATTGTCGCCCTGAAATGGGGTCCGGCCAACCAGCATTTCAAACAGACAACAACCGAGTGAATACAAATCAGCCTTGCCTGAAACAGCCTCATCTCCAGTGATTTGCTCAGGTGCCATGTAAGCGTGAGTTCCAACGGTCATTCCACTGGCAGTGATATCACTCCGATCAAGATCACGAGCAATTCCAAAGTCACCGAGTTTAATTTCACCCGACTTGGTCAAAAACAAATTGCTCGGTTTGAGATCACGATGAATGACTCCATTGTTGTGGGCGTACTGTAGAGCCGAGCAAATTTGGCGAGTCACCTCAACAACAATCGGCCAATCAAATGCACCTTTGATCTGCAGCAACCCTTTGACAGTACCTCCGTCGACAAGCTCCATGACGTAGAACAGGGTTCCATCATCTTCACCACCACCGTAATAGCGGACGATGTGCGGGTGGCTCAAGCGTTCCAGAATCGCCATTTCACGGCGAAAGCGAGCACGAATCACTTGATCCTGGGAAACTCCCGGATGCAGTTTTTTGATCGCGAACTGTTTACCAGATGATTTCTCGGTGGCGCGATAGATGGTACCAACGGTACCGACCCCAAGGACGTCACCCAATTCAAATTGGGAAATCTGTCGAAACGTCTGCATGACTGGCTAAATCTCCATCACCTGCATGTGGCTCCGTAGCGGCCCACACGCAAACAACTCTTCGCCAGACGAGATCGAACGGCATGGGCTCAGTATGAGCCGTTACCAGTGATCAAAAACCAGACCTAAACGCCTGCAATCTTCTCGATGCGAACTCGAGTGTGGATCTGGCGATGACCCGTTCGGCGTCGGCTATTCTTACGACGTCGAAATTTCTGTACGTAGATTTTCTTGTCCATTTTTGGACCGATGATCGACGCTGTCACGGATGCGCCATCAAGCGTTGGCGAGCCGAGCTTTAGTCCCTCGTCGCCGCTTACGGCCAGAACTTTTTCGAAAGTGAGGCTCTCACCTTGGGGGACATCTCGGTAATCGACATCGACCTCCATTCCAGGCTCGACTCGATATTGGCGACCGCCGTCGACGATGATGGCGTACATAGGACTATCTCTCTACAAGTTTGGTATCTGTTCTTTTCGGGCCGCGTAGTTTAACGCCCCCTGTCTCTGGCGCACAGGCCTTCCTGGGGGTCTTTTGTGGCGTTATCGGTTTGTTTTTCTCGGTAGTTGGGGTGTTTTCCTGATTTCGCTGATGAAATCAGTGCTAACCGCTGGAACGATCTCCCCATGGCCAACCCTGTAACTGACGAGAAATACCGTGTTTCAGGGGTAAATCAACGCATGACCTCCCAGTTCTCTGCAAAGAAAGAGCGTTTTCCATCCACTGCCAATCAGCCCTCCCTGCGGCGCGACAGCCTTTCGTGCCAGCTGACAAGCTGACTCGCGAGACGCTATTTGGGCCAAATCGGCTCTCGATTATCGAGAAATGATTGAATCCCCTCACGGGCAGATTCGGTCGTACAAGCGGTTGCACTCCCAGCCGCACCCGCCGATAGCTGGCTCAGCAGCAATTCACCCACACTTTCGTTGAGCAGGCGTTTGGTTGCCTGGATTGCTTCCTGTGGCGCCGCAGCACATTGGGTAGCCAACTCGGTCGCGGCAACCCAAATTTGCTTGGGATCCACTGGCTGGTCACATAAACCCCAATGACTGGCCTGAGCGGCGGTGA
This sequence comes from uncultured Rhodopirellula sp., assembly GCA_964012125.1. GTDB lineage: Bacteria > Planctomycetota > Planctomycetia > Pirellulales > Pirellulaceae > Rubripirellula. The sequence goes on along the minus strand of CAXGRW010000097.1, from coordinate 2,894 downwards.
CCGTCTGCCCAGTCAAAACCATTCGAGCTGCGGTCGCCCCACCCGACCGGAATGACAGCAGGGCGGCCGTTGCCCCACCCACCAGTCCACGACGCACGGCAATCGCTCCGAACGTTGCCTGATTTGAAGCCACAATCAGATCGGCGGCCAAAGCAAGCCCGAGTCCTGCACCTAATGCACCTCCATCCACTGCCGCAACAATCGGCTTCGGAAAGCGAAGCATCGCCTCATACAGCTCGGTTAGATTTCGCCAGATTGCCAACCACTCTGGCAAAGCCGTACTTTCTGGCATTTGGGCAATCTCAGACAGCACATTGAGATCGATCCCAGAACAAAAATGGTCTCCACTCCCTGTCAAAACAACCGAAGCAACTCGCTTTTCCTGATAGATATCAGAGAAAGCTGTCGTCAAATCCTCGATCAATTGTGGATTCAGCGCATTTCGTGTTTGCGGGCGATCCATCAGGATCGTCGCCACATTTGCGTGAACTTTGACATCGACATACTGCACAATAAACCTCCGGTCACAAATCCAGGATCGAAGAATGATCAAAGCGTCCATGATGCCGTAATTGCGAACAGCAGACCAGTCATGCAACGCCAAAAGAAAACCCCACGAGCCGTCTTCACAGACAACTCGTGGGGCTTGATTCTTAAAAGAAATCTCACAGATGGTGCAAATTACTTGCAGCAACCGCAGGAGACTTCAGTCGTCACAGGTTTGCATACGCGAACCTGTACTTCTTTCATCGTGGTGACAGGAACACACACGGTGTACTCCTCTGGTACCTCTTCCGTAACAGTGTTGTAGACCGTCACGTTACAAGTACGAGTCCGCTCCTCAGGTACACACTGGGTGTACTTGATTTCGCAAGTCTTTTCCTGAGTTTCCATGCGAGTCCTATTAACGGTACGAGTCTGCTCCTCGGTCTTGCAAGTGGTCTGCGAGACCATGCGAGTACGGTCTTCCATGCGTGTCTTGGTAACAGGAACTTTTCGAGTTCGTGTTTCCTTGACCATCTTTGTCACGGGAACCGTGCGTGTCTTCTCTTCAACACGGCACTTAGTAACGTCACGAGTTCGCTCTTCTTCTCGCGTCTTGCAAACGTTAACCATCCGCTTTCGCTCTTCAACAGCCATCTCACAGTAGGCTACCTCACGAGTCCGAGTCTCCATTCGTGTTTTACAAACAGGAACGGTCTTGGTGCGGTTTTCGCGACGATAAGTCGTAACAGGCACTTCGCGAGTCCGCTCTTCAAGACGAGTCTTGCAAACAGGAACTTCACGAGTTCGTTGCTCAGTGTGGTACTTAGTGACCACACAATCACGGGTGCGCTCTTCAGTACGACACTTCTGGACTTTAACCATCCGTGTTCGCTGCTCAGGGCGACACTTGGTAACGCTAACTTTGCGAGTTCGCGTTTCAGTCTTGCAGCGAGTCACTGGCACCTTGCGGGTGCGAGTCTCAGTTTTGCAACGAGTCACCGTGTAGGTGTAAGGCACCTTGGTGGTTTGACGCTCGTAAGTTGTGCAAGGCACTTCTTCAGTTACCAGATTCGGAACGTGCACACGCTTGTAAACCGTTTTGGTTCCGCCACAGGCATCATTACAGCCATTGCGACAACCACGATTGCATCCGCCGCAAGCAACTTGCACTGCCTGACACTCGTAGCTACCCCGATCACGGGTCACAGTTCGCATCGTAGTCACAGGAACGCACTTGGTGACAGTTCGCTCCGCACTCACAGTTTCCTGCACTGGAACCTGAACTGTGTAAGTTTGCTCGATCTCTTCGGTGTAAGGAACACGAACACTGTAAGTCTGCTCGACTTCCTCAGCGTAGGGAACCATCACCGTGTAAGTCTGCTCAACTTCCTCAACATAAGGAACTCTGACCATGTAAGTCTGAGTTACTGTTTCCTTAACAGGTACACGAGCGGTGTACGTCTGCTGAACCATCTCAGTGTAAGGAACACAAACCTTGTAGGTCTGCTTGGTCATCGTCGTCTCAGGAATACAAACGGTGTACGTTTGCTCGATCTGTTCGGTGTAAGGAACACAAACCTGATATTCAACTTCGCGAGTCTTCTTCACAGGAACCTTGACACTGTAGGTCTGCTCGACCTGCTCTGTGTAAGGAACCATCACTTTGTAAGTTTCCTTCTCTGTGTAAGGAACCATCACTTTGTAAGTTTCAGTCACTTCCTCAGTCTTGGGCACACAAACGGTGTAGGTCTGCTCGACCTCCTCTGTGTACGGCACGCAGACCTGATAGGTCTGCTCGACCTGAGTCGTTACTGGTACTTGAACCTTGTAAGTCACTTCCTCTGTATACGGAACACAAACATTTACCTTGTAGGTTTCAGTACGTGTTTTCTCGTGAGGGACATTGACTGTATATGTCTGCTCACGAGTTTCGACTTTGGCCACTCTCCGAGTGACATTTTTCATTCTCGTGCGTGTTTCACGCTGATAGCTCGTGTGAGGAACCATTCGGGTCTCAGTGACATACTGAGAACGCGTGACCGTGCGGGTACCGCACGCAGTTTTCGTTTCGCCACAATCCGTGGCGCAGGCAGAACTAGTTTTACATCCATTGCAACTGCCACATGCCGCTTCGGCCCCCACGCTGCACAGCAACGCTGCCAAAATCCCAAGCACACCGTGCATCAATCTCGATCTCATTTCTATCTATCCCCTCCTAATACCGCCAGCAAAATGCAGGCAAACAAGATTCCTTGGTGGCAAGATGTAACAACTGCACAGTTTGTGCAGAGACCCACCAAGCCGCCTGAGTCTAGGCGTTGCAGGTCGCCTGTCAATCTGCGCCGCTCGACGAAGATGGGGAAATAAGGCAATTTAAACGAGGCATGCCTCTTCCTCGGGCTACAAAC